>JAUXBQ010000095.1 GCA_030619365.1 candidate division FCPU426 bacterium
AAAATCTTCATACTTGTGTTCGGCAGTTCTGATTTTGCGGTTCGTTTGCCCGCCTGCCTGTATGGAACATTAGCGATTGTAGTGCTATATGATCTGGTAAAAAGACTCGCGGATCGAGATACTGCATTACTATCAGCCCTTTTATTGGCAATTTCACCCATGGCCATCGCCTTTTCGCAAGAAACTCGCATGTATTCCTTGTTTTTCTTACTCTCGCTAATTAGTTTGAATGTGACGTTTCGTTATTTGAACAACATTTCTTTAAAGAACGCATGTCTCCTCGGAATTGTAAATGGGCTGCTGTTGCTGACGCATTATTTCGGATTTATCGTCGTCGGCTCGGAAATGCTAGGCCTCGTGATTTGGCGATTAAAATGTAAGCAATTTAAAAGAATTTATTATGAAGCGGCGTGCGCGGGTATTTCGCTGTCGATCTTTGCTCCCTGGCTGCCTTTCTTGCTCAGGCAGATTCAACACAGCGGGGGAGAGATCTGGTATGGGCTGGAAAGTAATCTGTATTTTTTTAAGGTGATTTTCAGCCGTTTTAGTTCAGATACAGGTCGGGATGATTTCTGGTTTTATTTGTTTGGCGTGCTTTTTGTTCTAGGCGGTTGGAGAGCTTGGAAAGAAAAAAATAATAAGTTGTTGGTTCTAGCAGATGGTTTGCTAATTACTCTTCTTGGATTGTTTGTAATAAGTGCTTTTAAAAAAATAGTGACGCCCAGAAATCTCATTTTTATGCTTCCGGTATATATTATGATAATCGCCTATGCATTAAGATGGCTGAGTGGAAAAACAAAAGTGACAACAATTATAACAGGCTTTATTTTTGTTTTGTTGCTCGCGTGGCCAATTTATCGTTACTACTATCTGCCGAGACCGGACTATAAACCGGACTGGAAGCGTTCGGCTGCCTATATCTTTAATAACATCAATCCGGACGAAAAAGTATTTGTGCCTGATCGCCTGACTCGGTTTTCATTAGCTTATTACCTGGATTCGGAGAAGGACTACAATGTAGCTTCAATATCTAATCTGCCGCAACAGATGGTTCATGTCATAGAGAGTGGGGAAGTACTTGCATTGAAAAAAACTGGGAAAAAAAACTGGGTTGTCATTCCTCCGACTATCATTGGAAAGTCGAGAGAAGAACGCGAGAATTATAATAGACAGTTGCCAGCACCTAGTAAAAAATATGAATCCCAAGGAAAACCCCTGGCTATATATCAATTGAATGGCGAAAAATAGTTATTACGTATTTAAAACGTAAGTGTGTTATTGTGTCCCTGGATTTTCGCCGGTCTTATCTGCGGCCCCGGCCCCGGCCCCCGCGCCAGTGGCCGGGCACCCAGCGTCCAAAGCGGTTGTAATGGCCGGGCACCCAGACAAATCCACGGCGCCGTGCGGGCCGCCAATGCCCTTTGACCCAATTGCCCTGCACGTTAAAATGGCCGGGTACCCAAACATGTCCCCGTTTTACCTGAAACCAGCGGCCGGTTACCCAGACCCCGCGCGGATTTAAACGCCCGGGAACCCAAATAAAACCCCGCTTGCGCCCCTGCCGCCAATGACCCGGGACCCACGCCCCCTGGACGGACCAATGGCCGGGCACCCAGACCTGGCCTCTGACGGCTTTCACGGGCCGCCAATGACCGCGAACCCAAATACCCCGGCGCGTCCAATGCCCGGGCGCCCAGACAAAACCGGTCCTGGTCTTTATGCGCCAGCGTCCGGCCATCCAGCGTCCATTGGCCCAGTAACCTGGCACCCACGCGTTGTTCGCTTTGAACTCCAGTGGGCGCCAATGTCCGGTTATATACCGGCCTTCCGCATCCAAGCGGCCGGCCACCCACTCGGCGTTTTCACGGGACTGGGGTCGCCAGAAACCGGGCGCAATCAGGCTGCCGGTTTCAGAAACATAGGCCTCTTCCCACACATAACCCGGACCCGGGGCAGTGGGTTTTTCTTGGCCGGGCGTTTGCGCCGCGGCCACGAAAGGAAGGGCGAGGGCGAGCAGAATCGCGATGATCCACGTGCGTCGATGGTTTTTCATGAACAGGCCTCCTGGGGTTTTTAGTGCGCAATCCGCGCATGGCGTAAATCACTTTACTACAACTTTACAGCCGGGAAAACAGGAATGACAAACTCAGAGATGGACCGCCCAGGTTGCGGGCTTCACCCACCGGGATGTATTGATACGAGGCGCCCAACGCCAGCGAAGAAAAGGGAGAAGTGGTGAGCAACAGCGAGATTTCGGGTTCCAGTATGAGAAACCCGCGGCTGAGATGATACGTTTCCTCCTGGTTATTCACGATACGTGTTTCATGAATTCCCGCGCCGCCGGCCCCGAACAGGCAGCCCAGGGCCAGGCGGAAGGGGCGATGGCCGAACTCAAAGCCGCTCGTGAAACCACCGTAACCCAATCCGCCTTCCACGCCCTGTCCTGTGACATACATGCCGCCCGCCAGTTTCCCGCCCATGTAAAAATTGGAAAGCGGGAAACGGAAACGGCGCTGCAGTCCGATCAACCATAAGTTTCCGGTGAAGGTATCGGTTTGGTCTTTCAACTGGGAATCCACGTATTGAATGGAGAAACCTGACTCGCGATGCCGGCGGATTGTCCGCCGGACCGCGGCTCTTCGCCGGGCCGCCCGGGGATAGAGCGCGTAGTTATCATACAGGCTCAGCGCCAGGATCGAATCCGCGGCCATCACGGTTGCTTCGGATCCCGGCGTGCCCGCATTGGGATAAATCGTTTCCCCGGTCTCCAGGGTGAATGCCAAAATTGGCGCAGGAATGCTCATAACCAGGAAAACCGCGACACAACTGAATAGTAATCTTTTCATGGAATACTCCCTCCTTGGTGTTTGTCTTTTAATAATGCAACACGCAGAGCAGCTTAAGGTTTCATAAAAAAGTAGTGCAATTATCAAGCCAATGCCCGATAGAGAAATAACCCTAAAAACAAAGGATATTCAGCGCTCTTCCAATTGATTAAACTGACGAATTTCCGAACACTAATGGTGTCTGCCGAAAATTGATACGCCTTTTTACCCTTAATATCACAGCGACGAAATTTCGTCAGCGAGTTCAACTTTTCGTTATGGCGGCGTGGGAAAGCCGCCTTCAGGGCCAGGTGAATTGTGACAAAATACTTTTTCGCGGGATTTTGCTTTATGGTAAATTAAAAATGACTCAAACGCTTTAAACCGAAGGGAGATCATGACACACCGAGCGGTTTTTATATGCGCGCTATTGGGATTGCTCATACCGGCTTCCTGGATCGCGCCGTGCCCGGCTGACGCGAAAAAACGCGCCTTTGACAGCGGACGCGTGAGTTTCAGCGTGCGCTGCAACGGCCTCATCCTGGGATATCGCGTTCAGGCGCTGTTCGCGCTGCCGGCGGAGGAGCTGGCGCTGGAGGTGGTGGACGCCAATTGGAAAGCGGAATACCGCCTGGGATCCGAAGCGGGAAAAATCGCGCAAAAAACCAGCCGCCGGTGGTTATGGACCGCGCCTTCGGAATCAGGAGATTATGTTGGCCGGATTCAGCAGCTTCCGGACGGGGAATTAATCATTATTCATCTGGTCGTGATGGTCGCGGCCGAAAAACAAGAGGGTGAATATTTAAACGGCTATCGCATTGGTCATTACCCGGAGCGGAAACCCCGGCAATCACAGGTTTACGAGCCGCCCTACGGCTTTATTGAAGTCACCGGAGAAAACCAGGATTTGCAGGTGACCCCGCATTTCAAGCTCGGGCAATTTCTCTGCCGTCAAGCCGGGGAGTTCCCGAAATATGTCATGCTGGATGAACGCCTGCTGATCAAATTGGAGACCCTGCTGGCCAAGGCCAACCTGCGCGGCTACCGCTGCCGGACTCTGAACGTCTCCAGCGGTTTTCGCACGCCTTACTACAACCAAAAACTGGGCAATGTCCGATTCAGCCTTCACCAGTGGGGACGGGCGGCGGACGTGTTTATCGACGGGAATTATGACGGGCAAATCGACGACCTCAACCGGGACGGGAAACACAATATCCGGGATGTCCGGGTCCTGGCGAAAATGGTGGAAAGCATTGACGCCGAACAACGGCATCAGGATAAAGTTGGCGGCCTGGGCCAGTACGCGGAAACCGACGACCACGGTGCTTTCGTGCACATCGACGTGCGCGGCGAGCCGGCCCGGTGGCAGAAGGTCCGCAACAGGAACCCCTAAGGCGGTTGGCAGGCCGGAATTCCTTTACCATTCTCTTCGAGTGCTCCCAATGCGGGCACGTGTGGTCCGAGGACAAGCAACTGGACGCCGGGTCAGGGGATAAAGCCCGTCTGGGCGCTTCGCCCCCGCGCAGAAAGGTCCTGATGATTCAGCCCGGAATGAAAATGACATTCCCGGATCAACTGTCTATAATACACAGTATACTGATCACTGACGAGGGTAAAACATGCCAATAGAATCCGTTTCGAAAACCGGGGTTGAGTCCGTGCGCTGGGATTTGAGCGACTTGTACCCGGATATTGGAGACCCGGTAATCGACCAAACACTTTCCCGGTTGCGCGGGGAAGCCGGCCGGTTCAAGACGGCTTATTACGGCCGTTTGGCCCGGCTGGACGCGCCGGAGTTGTCGAACGCCATACGGGAGTGGGAAGCCATTCTGAGCGAAATATACAAACTCGGCCAATACGCCATGCTGCGCTATGCCGTGGACACGCGGGACGACCGGATCAAAGCTTTTGAAATGAAAATACGGGAGGCGGAGGCCCGCCTCGAGAACGAGCTGGTTTTTTTCGATCTGGAACTGGGACGCCTGGCGGCCAACCACCTGGAGGAATTGCTGGCCTCTCCGGCCTTGCGGCCTTACGCCTATTTCCTGCGGCGCCGGATCGAGACGGCCAAGTATCAGCTTTCCGAACCCGAAGAAACCCTGATCAATCTGAAGAACCTTACCGGCGCATCCGCCTTTAAGAATTTATACGAAGAATACACCACCGCTTGGCAGTTCGAATTCGAGCTGGACGGGAAGAGTCAAACCCTGTCGGGCGAGGAACTTCGCGCCCTGCGCCAGCACGCGGACCCGGACGTGCGGCAACGCGCCATGAACCAATTCCTGGGCCAATACCGGGAAAACCAGCTGGTGATTACCCACGCTTTCATCAATGTCATCAAGGATTACAATATCGAACGGGAAAAACGGGGATATCCCTCGCCCATCAGCGTGCAAAATATTCAAAATGATTTAAGCGACCAGGTGGTAGCCACGCTGCACGAAGTCACCACAGCCTCCTATCCCCTGGTGCAGCGTTACTACCGGCTCAAGGCCAAACTGCTGAAACGGCCTGAGCTGACCTTGGCCGATATCTACGCCCCCTTGCCCCAGGCCACGAAAAAATACGCCTGGGAGGAAGCACAAGCCCTGGTGCTGGAAGCCTTCGGCGGGTTTGACCCGGAGATCCGGCAAATGGCCCAGGCCCTGTTTGACGAGCAACGCGTCGACGCGCCGGTGCTGCCGGGGAAACGGGGCGGGGCCTTTTGCTCGTCCTCGGTGCCGGAACTGCGGCCCTACGTCATGCTGAACTATTTGGGCAGGCTGCGGGACGTCTCGACCCTGGCGCATGAGCTGGGTCATGCCATTCACAGCCTGCTCAGCCGGGGACAGCCCTTGCTTAATTTCCATGCCATATTGCCGCTGGCGGAAACCGCCTCGGTGTTTTCCGAAATGATATTGACCGATTATATTTTGAAACGCGAAACCGATCCACTGGTCAGACAATCCCTGCTGACCGCCAAACTGGAGGAAATATTCGCCACCAGCCACCGGCAAAACCTGTTTTCCCGCTTTGAACAACATATTCACGCCGCGCTCAGCGAGCGGCGAATGAGCGCCAAGGAAATGTGCGGCAGCTACCAACAGGAACTGTCCCTGATGTTCGGACAGGCGGTGAAAATCCCGGAGGAATACGCCTGGGAATGGGCCGCCATTCCCCATATGGTTGAGATGCCTTTTTACGTGTACGCCTATAATTTCGCCAATCTGCTGGTCATGTCCCTGTACCAGCAATACAAGGAACAAGGCCCCGGCTTTGCCCCCAAATTCAAGCAACTGCTTTCCCTGGGATCCTCGGCCAGTCCCACGGACATCGCGGCCGTGGCCGGGGCGGACATCAGCCAGCCCCAATTCTGGCAGAAAAGCTTTGACTTGATCGAGGCCCTGATCCGGGAATTGGAAGCGCTGGTGGAATCGGAATAAACCCTGTTTTTTTGTGAATATATTTTCGTCGCCAACGGTCTAACCAATAAACCCCCAAGAACGAGGAACCGTGTGACCAAGCCGCGCCTGTTCATACTCCTGCTAACCCTGTTTCGCCGGCACCGGGCCCAGGCCCTGGTGGAGACCGCCCTGGCCTTGCCGCTGTTGCTTTTATTGTTTGCCGGCTGCCTGCAAATAATCCAGCTCGGCGTGGCGCATATCGTGGTCCAGGTGGCTGCGTACGAAGCCGGGCGCCAGGCGGCAATGGATAACCAGGACCTGGGCCGGGCCCGCCAGGTGGCGGAGGACATGTGCCGCCCGCTCGGTGCCGGCCGCACTGAGATCAAGGTCGAGCAGGGGCGCACCGTGGTTACACATCATTTGAAGACCTTGCTGCCCATTGGCCGGGAAATCCCGGTCAGCCGCGCCTGCCTGTCCATTGTTTTCTGGAACGGAGGGGGGCCATGAGGTGGTGGACGCGGCTGCGCCGCGAAGAAGACGGTAATATACTGTATTTAACCCTCATTATGATGATGCTGCTTACGGCCTTCACCCTGGTGCTGGTGAACGTGCTGTATATCGGAGTAATGAAGGTTAAGGCGCAAAACGCCGCTGATCAACTGGCCCTGTCCGCCGGGACGCTCAAGGCGCGATTGCTGAATAAAACCAGTAATTATAATGCGTTGCTCTATATTATACGAAAATTTTCAGGGTATATTGATAACCTCCCTTACGCAACTTACCCGCAGGCGGCTTTAGCTTGTGGCCTGAGTGGCGTGGTTTATGGTGTGCACCTCTGGCAGGTGGACGAATGCCACCGTCAAATTCATGATACGCGCTGGTTAAAAGAGATCGCCCAGGGCAATGGGTTGGATCTCACGAAAAGCCGCTTTGGGCTCTTTCCGGTTAATCGAGTGCATCTACTCGCTGGTGCGCTGCCAGATATCCGAGTAGTCACTTGGTTAGCTCCTCCGCCGCCTTTACCTCCATTTCCATTAATCGCTTTGCCACTCGTATTTTCTATCAATCCCACCCACGACTGGTATGTGCAATCCCGGGTGGAAATTGAGACGAGCTCCGCCATTATCGGCGGTGCGCGGCTGGGTTTTGAACTGCCGGACATTGTGACCCGGGCGCGTGCGCAGATCTATAACCAGGGAATGCCTGGCGTGCCCGCTGGTCTGGCTGATAATTGGCGCGTGCGGCTGGCCCAGCCAAATGAAGATGTGGACCGCTACATCCGAAACCAGATACATTCCAATCAAACCGGACGAGATTATCGGGGGTCGCGTGGAAGTTCCTGGCAGAGCAGGGGCGGTTATTCACGCCGTGGGAACTGGGACGGGATAGATCTAGTGAACTATGCTGGCCGTCTTGGCAGTCCAGCAGCCGGTCAATACGGAAGTAATCTTCAATATGCGAGATTAAGCGATTGGCCGGGAAATCCAGTTAGCGACGCTCAGGAAATCCCCATTTCCACGTCCGGAAGAATTGATGCATCGCGTGCGCCTCCGCAAGGTGCAGACACCAACCTGGAAATAGACGTCTCTGAACCAGACCTAGCGGCAGCGGATGCCGCGACTGACACCTCTTCTGATACACAAGACCTCGCAGCACCTTCCTCAACCAACGAGCTTCCTTCTGATCAATCTGATATTTTAGTGTCTGCGTCTGCCGGAGGAATTGGCAGCCAAGCCCCAACCTCAATCTCCGGGGGAGCTGCCCTTGACAGGGGAGCAAGACAGGTGGATGCAGCAGGCGGGATATCCGCTGCGGACGGTAAAAGCGAGACTCTTTTAGAACGGAGCGCGCGAGCCGCCGCCGCAGCGGCTAGGAAGCGGGCAGAAGAACTGGGAGCGTTTGCCAAAGGCACTAAAGATGGATTTTTGAAAGATTCCAATGCGGAAAAGGAATTCCTGGCTACTCACCGCTGGGCAAACCAGAAGTCCCGGGAAGCGCAACAAGAACTGGAAGACGAATTAGTCGACCTGGAAGCAAAAGACTGCGAGCTGGATAACGCGAAAGGATTGAGAAAGTATGCGGGCAAGAGCGTTGTAAAAGCCCAAAAAGGCGCGGCGATTGCGAAGAACATTTTTAAAGAAGCAATCTATGATATTCCCAAGCTGGGGCAGGACCTGCCGGACGCCTGGCAAGAGACCAAAACAGCTGGCAAAGAACTGCTTAAGGGCAACTGGAAAAATACAGCGTACGCGGGCGGGAAAGCGCTTGGCATCTTAGGACAAGAGGGAGGAAGACTAGGCGGAGCGGTTGGCCGCGCAGCCAAAGCGCTCAAAGGCGCAAAAGCAGCGGTGTGTGCGGGGAAGGCTGCTAAAAGAGCGGATAAAGCAGCGGATGCCGCGAGGGTGGCGAGGAGAGTGGGGAAGAATAGTGCTAGTAAGGCAAGATATATATATGATGTAAAAAACGGGAGATATCGAGATTTAAAAACCGGAAAATTTGTCGCAAAGCGTGAACTGCCATATCCTAAAAATCGAGGATTTAAAAATAGTAAAATAACTACCATAAAACCCGGAACGGAAATTGATCGATATGGAAAATTATCCGGTAGTTATGCAGGGCAGCCAGGAGCAAGTGTGTCGCAACGCGGGATGCCTCCTGGACCCGAAAAACTACCTTACAGAAAATTCCGAGTAGTAAAAAAAATACCAGTAGAAGTTGGCCCAGCTGCAGAAGTGCCTGAATTTGCTGCAACTGGAGGAGCAAAACAATATAATTTGTATGAAAACTCAATAGAATACTATTTGAAAAAGGGATATTTAGAGGAGATAAAATAATGAGAGAAAGCAAATATAAGTTAATATCAAATTGCATTAAAGATACAAGCGAAGCTCAAAAAGGAAAAAATATATACTATCGTTGCACTAAATGTAATGGAATTATTCCATCTCAACCAAAAGATAATATTGGATGTAAATGTCGAAATGTATTCATTGATATCGATTACTTCAG
>JAUXBQ010000317.1 GCA_030619365.1 candidate division FCPU426 bacterium
GTTTTCATCAAAGTAAGCAAGCACGGCCTTATGCCGACACAACTTTCTGTCTGCCAATCGGAAAAGGTCAATAGTTTTTTGCTGGGTTGCCTTCGCCAATTGCGGGTCTGATATTTCCTTTAAAAAATGCTCATAATTTTTCACGTCCACCCAGGAGTAAAACAGTAGGCAATGGCTGGAAAGGCCGTCGCGACCGGCACGGCCAATCTCCTGATAATAATTTTCAATGGTGCGGGGCATGTCGCAATGAATGATGAAGCGGACATTAGATTTGTTGATGCCCATGCCGAAAGCCACGGTTGCAACGACTACATCGGCTTTGTCCCGAATAAAAGATTCCTGATTGCGACTTCTCTCAGAATCCGACAATCCAGCATGATATGGCAGAGCGGAAACCCCGTGAGCTTGCAAAAAGCTAACTAAGCTATCGACGTTTCTCTTGCTCCAGCAATAAATAATCCCGCTTTGCGATGGATTCCGGCGTATGAAATGCAATACGGCCTGCCGGATGTTCACGCCTTCTCCCTTTTTCTGGAAGGTCAGCATCAAATTGGAACGGAAAAAGGAACCTTTGTAGGCCTCGGGTTTTACCATCCCCAATTGGTGGACAATATCCTCCGCGACTTGCTTGGTGGCGGTAGCAGTGAGAGCCAGCATGGGGATATTGCCCAACTGGGTTTTCAAACCTTGCAATTTCCTATAGGCAGGCCGGAAATCATGCCCCCATTGGCTTATGCAATGCGCTTCGTCCACGACCACCATGCTGATGGGGCACTCTTGCAGGAAATCGCGCAAAGACCCCTCCAGCGCCTCGGGCGCCAGGTAGACCAGCGCATACTTCCCTTCCCGGAAATTGTTCAGGCGTTGGCGGCGTTCCTGAAAAACCACAGAGGAATTGATTAAAGTGGCTTTAAAGCCGAGTGCCAGCAGTGCGTCAACCTGATCTTTCATCAAGGAAATCAATGGTGAAATGACCAAAACCGTGCCTTTGAGAATCCGCGCTGGTATCTGAAACGTCAGGGACTTGCCCGCTCCGGTAGGCATGATGCCGAGGCAATCCCGGCCGGAAAGCACAGCATGAATTATCTTTTCCTGGCCAGGCCGGAATTTATGATAACCGAATGTATTTTTTAACACTTCTTGAGGATTCATTATGCTCTCTTTCTTTAAGTACGTAGTAAAGACATTGTTCAGGAATACGGTCATGCCTAATTTCACAGCTAGAACTCCGCCCAGATTAATCGACTCCGAAACTGCTGATTCGGCTGTTTTCAGAAACATTGCCGCCTTTTCACCCGGCATATCCATAACCGTATTACCAAACCACGTCCCGGAATATTTTCTATAATTGGTTACTTGCTTTTCTTTTTTGCGGGTGTCTTAGCCTTGCCGAGTCGCTTGCGCTGTTTGGTTTCGATCTTCTTGATGCTTTCCACCACCGGCAATTTTTCGGGCATCGTGCCGCCCAGTTCCCGGATGGTTTGCCGCACCTTCGCGCCGACTTCACGATGCGTCCGGTTCGCGGCGTTTTTCCCCTTTACCTCGTCCCGGCGCAGCTTCTCCTCCGCCTGGGTTGCGCGAAAAAGGTTTGCCGCCAGTTCCGTGCTGCCCATGTGATCCAAAATCTTCCGGCTCTTTTTCAAGCCTTTCCGCCGGTGAATATCTTCCTGTTTCAGTCCGCCATAAAGCCCCATATATCCGTGATTTTGAAAAATGGCGTAGTCTATTGGTTCGATGACGCCGGCGCCCTTGGCCGCGTCAGCCGACTGAACGTTATGGCGGCGTATCTCTTCACGCAACAGAACCCGCCGCTCGTCCTCGATACGCATGTCCGCCAATTCCTGCCGCCGCGTCTGGATGGCGAAGTAGGTTTGACCCTGCGCCACGATCTCCTTGTTGGGATCGGCGTTCTGAATGACCAGGTAGCAGGCATAACGGGACAGAAGAACGGTCTTGACCGGCCGCTGCCCACCCTTTCCTATCTCGATCATATCGGTGACATCAACGAAATGATCCTCAAGGCGGTATCCGCTGTTGAAACAGGCCATTTTGGCCTTTTCAATAACCCCCTCAAAATTGCGGTAATCGCCGTAACCGAGCACCTCGGAAAAGTCGCGGCTTGACCAAAA
>JAUXBQ010000108.1 GCA_030619365.1 candidate division FCPU426 bacterium
CACCGCGGGCAGTTGGCCCTGCTCCGCGGTCCATTCATTGACCGTGGTTTGTAGAATCCGCAGCCAGGCCGCTTCGCCCAGCGCGCCGGTTCTCAGTTCATTGACCAGCGTGCGCAGTTCCTTGGCATATCCGGTTTTGGCCAGTTCGGCCAGGCGCGCCTGGACCTCGGCCTCTGTGACCAGTTCCGCCTCCGGCCGGACGGCAGCCGGGTCAAAGGCGCTGGAGACCGTTTCCGTCATCCGGATGACGGCTCCCAGGAAATCAGCCGGGTCCAGGGCTTTGTGCTGCCGCGAGAGCGTGGCGTATTTCCCGCCAGGCCGCCGGGCGGCTTCTATCCGGGCGCGCGCCACCAGGCCCGGGGCGGTTTCCGGTTCCGTGAAATCAAACCGGTCCAGCGTGACTCTGGCGTACACCCAGGCCAGGCCCGCGGCCAGCAGTCCGGCAGCCAGGCTGATCGCGATGACCGGCAATCCGAATATGGCAGCGGCCAGGGCGCTGACGACCAGTGTGCCCAGGCCCAAGGCCGTGGTAAACAGGCCCAGGCCTTTCTCCAGCACCTGGCCGGTCAATTCGCGTTGCAGACCTTCCCAGAGGGCGCCCAGGCGGGAGGTCCGGGCCGTGGCCTGTTGCGGCATCACCCAGTCCCGGAGCGCGCGGTCCACGGCCGTGTTCAGCATCCGCTTGGCGAAGCGGAATTTGAAATTGTCCCAGGCGGTCGGCTGGGTCGTCTGGCGGGCAAAGCGGAGAATCATCCGAAGCACGAAGTCCGATACGAGGACTTTGGCCTGGGCCCCGGGCTGTTCCTGGTAGGAACTCTGGGGAACGCCTTCCCACAATTTGCTCCAGCCGCTTCGGTTCGGATAGATTTCGGAAATTGTCCCGAAGTCCAGTTCCGCGCCGGTTAAAAACATCATTTCTTTCAGCATTTGGTTTTCTTCCGCGGTCACGGTATGGGCCGGGCCGCTGTGCAGCAGGGCCAATAGCAAGGTCTTCATGATTGCCAGACCCGAGGCCGCCACCAGCGCCACGAGCATTGCGGCCGGATCCACCCGCAACTGCCCGATAGTAACTTGCAGAGAAGAAACCAGCGGGAAGAGCACGGCCGTGAAGCCCAGCATATTGATGGTCCGGAGTATTTTATGGAATCCCGGCCGGTTCCGCAGCGGGACATTAAACCAGGGGTTGAGGCGTTGAATCTTCCGGAGCAGCGGCGCGGGTTCGCCCGGCACTTCTTCCGGAACGGCTTCAATAACTTCCGGAGGAGCCACCGGTGGGCGGAAGAACCCGATCAGCGCGGCGCCCAACTGCCGGAAGCTGGTGGCCACCTGGTTGTACATCTCGCGATAGGCCTGCTCCTCGTTTTTATTGCCCCTATGCGCTTCCTCGTGCAGGAGGAAGAGGCCGCGCGCGAATACCGGCAAGTGCCGCAGGGCGTCCTTGTCCAGGTAAATCACCCAGCCCCGGGCCGGATCAGCCGGATCCGGACGCGCGTAGGAGATGGAAGTAGCCTGTCCGCTTTTATCCTCGTCGTCCCTGAACTCGCGGTAAAATTCCAGGTCGCTCCCATCCCCAAAGCGCGGGAAGAACCGCGGATATTGCTTGGCCAGCCTGGCGTATCCGATGGCGAAAGCGACGGCCACAAACAAGCCGGCGCCCAGAATCCCCCCCAGGAATCCATATTCCGCCCGGAGGTCTCCGAACCCAACGCGGCGGGCCATGTTCAGCGCTTCATTCCGCGCCACGAATTTCTTGTCAGCGGCTTCGATCCTAAGATTGCTGATTTCAATCTCACCCGTTTCACCTGGTTTGCCATTAATCGCCACACCGAATTTCTGGGAATATTTCAGTCTTTCCCTTCCCACGCCTCCCCAGTCGTAGACAAAGTCTTGCCGGGCTATGCTCACCCGGCCGGTGGTGACCCGGTACAGGCGCTTGACAAACACCGCACCCGAGGGAGTGATTATTTTCACCTCCAGATTAACCGCCCGCGGGGTTTTAAGTCCGAAACTCAGGTCAAAATCGCGAGAAAGGTCCATATTCAAAGGCTTTACAACCGAAACCCATTTCCCTTTATTCAGGTCAAACTGGATGGTGAGGCCATCGTCCGTGGGCTTGACTTCCAGCCCGGCATTCTTGTCTTTGAGCAGTTCCCATCCCAATATAACTTTCAGGCCGGTTATCCGGCCGTCCGGGGCTGCTTTCAAGGTACTGGCAGCCAACTGGTCGTCCATTATGTTGCCTTTGTTGTAGGCCCCCTTCTGAACGCGGGCGAAGATCTCATCCAGCAGGTCCTGGTATGAGCTCTCCCGGGCCTGGTCGGGCTGATAGGCCGGGATTTTCGACCGCGCCTGCCGCACAATGGGGTGTTGCGCGAATAATTCGCGGATCACTCCCTGATCCAGATAATTCGTCAGGGACATGGTAAAGAGCGCCAAATCCCAGGACGTGGTTGATTGGGCTTTCGCCTTGTCCACCACGTCGTAGGCGTCAAAGACTTGCTCGCCGGTGATGATCCCCATTTCCTGCATCTTGATCAAGTCCTGCGCCACGCGGCTGGGGAACGTCTCCAAAAACATGGCCAGGGCGTGGGGCGCCACAATACGCGAAGAGACATATCCGACTCCCAGGTACCCGCCCGGCACGTGCGGGTCGGCCGAAGCCGAGGAACCCCACAGGGGATACTTGTTTTCCCGCGCGTGCGCCATCAGGGCGCCGCCCAAATTGGCCAGGGCCTCATCGTATTCAGTCCCGGACAAGTACAGTCCCGGCAATTTGAAGAAAAGCGTGAAGCCCGCCTTGATGCCTTCCTGGGACAGGCCCGGGAACCTGAATCCATGAGCATGATTGTAGGTTTCCGCAGCGTTCTTTTGCTCGATACTGGCCGGGGACAGCACGTTCAGGCCGATGGCAATGAGATAAGCGAAGAAAGATTCGTTATAACCGGCCAGGACCCAGTCTTTCTTGATCTTGCCGTTTTGATAAGCCCCGTACAGCAGGTTCTGTCCGGGTATTTTGTAGGCCGCAAAATCGTAGCGGTCCATAATCGTCTGGCACAGTTGTCGGATCTCAGGCACCTGCGCGAACGCCATCTGGGTGACCATGAGGTCCGCGAATAAATTACCTTCATCGATCAGGTTGTTGATCGGATCGCGCGCCCGGGGGATCCGGCCGGCATCGAGCCGGTCCAGTCTCGCCCAGGTATACGGCACGCCGTTTTGATTATGCCGCCGCTGATAGGCCTCCAGGGTCTTGAGGGCTTTCAAGACTCGCGCCTGGTTCTGCATCGCTACCGGCCGGTTGACCACCCGCTGCTGGTGAAAGGCCACGGACCAGAGCGCGAGTGCCTTGCCGATATTGCTGGTGGAGGTGTAGGGCGTCCGCTCCCCGTTCAGCACCCGGTCCACCGGCCAGCCGCTGTTGGGGTCAATCATCCGGTTGAATTGCGCCAAGGCGTTGTTCCGCATCTGGCGGAGCGCCTGTTGCTGGCTGTCGGTCACACGCAGCCGCTCTTTCCGGATTTGCCGGCGCTCTTCGGCCGAGAGCGTCAGGGGCGGCTGGTTCGTCCCGGCCATGTCACCCCGTATCTGCCGCATGACGATCTCCTGTTTGGGCATGCCGTACACGTGCTCCAGTCTTTCGGAGAAATCCGACACGCGGCCCTGGCTGGGCAGGGCGAAACTTATTTCCAGTGCCAGGTCCAGGATGATCTTCCGGGTCGCGAATTTGATCGCCAACTGGTGCGGGGTCAGGGTCCCGGTCCGGAACAGGTCCCACCAATTGCTGATGTCCCCGTCCTTCATGGACAGTGCTGGATGGCGGTAGATGCCCATGTCCTGGGCGAAGCGGAGGATGTCGGTGCGGACTTGGATATTCGGTATCAAGAGCCCCTGCAGTTGGCGGACCGTCGGCTCCAGCAACTTGAGCCCGATGCCTCGCCGGGACAGATTTTGTTTTATTTGCAGATACACCATATGGGTGCGCAGGTCCTGCCCTTTGTAAATAAAAGCCCGGTCCAGGGTATCCGCCAGGCGGAACCATTCCGCCAGGCCGGTCGGCGTCTGCGGAATGCGAAAGCGGTAACTCTCGGCTAAACGCTTCACTTCGTACAGCATGGTCATATAACGCTCGCTGACGTTCAGCTTGCCGCGGTGCAGGCGCAACTCATGGATGTCCGCCTGGCTGAGTCTGTACGACCATTGCCCCTGATGAAAGTGCAGTTCATACGCCCGGTCCCAGATGCTGGTGTCGGAAGTCAAGCGGGTGAAATTCTGCACGTCCCGGTTGACCTCGCGCCGGCTGAGAACCTCCGTGAAAGGTTCCTCCTGGATCCGGCTTGGGTCCTGGGCTTGGGCCAGGAGACCGACTTCCGCCGGAGCGCCGGGTTCCACCCCGCGGGTAAGCCGAAAGCGCTCCAAAATGCGGCCTGCATCAACCCGGCTGAAGAAAAACACGGTCATAAGCCCCGCCGCCGCGATATTGACCACCACGATCACAATGACCGGCATATTCCGGCCGATCGTCCGGCCCAGGTTGCCGAAGAACCTGCCGATGCGCTGGCCGAGGTCCAGCATGGTCAAGTTGAGCCGGCCAAGGTCTCTTTTCACCTGCAGGTCCGCCATGACCAAACGGTTATTGATACGTTCCACGTCCAGGCCGGGTGCCAGCCAGATCAAATAGGCCAGCGTTTCATTGGCCATCTGGGTAAAGACCGAGGGTTTCATCCGCAGCGCGCTAAACCGGCGCTGTAAGTCCACGTGCGTCAGTTCATGTTTGAGTATGAGTTTCTGCATGAAACCGGGGATCCAGGATAACACGGCCGGATTATATTCCAGCCGCCCCTGCCGCACCCGGGCCGGGGTCAAACCGCGCAGCGTGCTGGCATGAGCCGGATCGAAGAATTGCGGAATCAGGGCAAAGGGACCGGAAATCCCCAGGGCCTTCAGCCAGCCGGCAACCAACAGGCCCACGCTCGCCAGGATAAACAGGCCGCCGCCTAAAAAGCCGGGCGCCAGGCCCAGGAGCGGTACCCAGCCGGCCACGTGCAGGAGTCCGGTTAAGGCATAGCCCGCCCACCCTAGGAGGCCAAATCCCACACTCATCAGGACCGTGCCCAGGAAAGCCACGTTCTGGGTTATCTGCTGGTCCACGACCTCGTTCATAGCCAAGCGGGTGTCTTCGACCTGACTCGGAACCATAATGGTATCCCCGGCATAGATCTTGTTGCGGTTCCGGATTGTCTGGTTGAGCGCCAGCAAGCGGTCAACGGTCGTTTTGAACAACTTCGCGATTCCTCCCAGGGTGGTGCCGTCCGGTATCTTATATTCCTGCAACGCGGCGGGCAGACCGGTTGCCACGGTTTCCGCCACGGGCGCCACTTCCTGCCGGGGCGTGGTGACCAGGGGTTGCCCAACGGTCTTGGCGACCGGCTGGATGAGGGTCAGGCCCAGTTCGCGGGTTACCGGGGCTGCGGGCCGCTGGATCGTTCTCCCGGCGATGATCAAAGCCTTGTCCTTAATATTATTGATCCGCATCAATTCCGGCACCGTGGTGTTAAACAACTTCGCGATTTTACCCAAGGTCATGCCTTTGGGGATTTTATAAGGCAGCAAAGCGCCGGTTTCTCCCCGGACCGGCTCTTCACGGTCTTCCCGGGGAACCACCCTTGACTGGTCCGGCGTGGCAGGGGCTGCGGCTTTCTGGATCGTGTCGCGCAGCAGGTTGATTTGCACGAGATCCTGATAAAACCCCGTTTGCGCTTCGCCCAAACTGCGCCGGGCCGTGCTTAGACGGTTGATGAGAGTCAGCAACTTATTAAAAGCCGCCTGACCTTGCGCCACGTCGCGGTCACTGGCCTGCAGGCGGTTTTGCGCGTCCTGAAGCTGCTTTTCCACTTGGGCCAGCTCGGTTTCAATGGCTGTGCGCTGCCTACCCGCGGGGGTCATTTCCAGGCGGTTTTGCAGCGAGGTTTGGGTCCGTTCCAGGGGCACCAGTTCCGCGAAAATTTCGGTGTTGTCCACGCTCAGGCCGGCCTCGCTCTGAGTTTGATAGAGCGCGAGCTGGGACTCGATTTCCTCGACCAGGCGGAGCGCGTTCTCATAATTTTCGAAATCCAGGGACAATTGGCTGATCAGGGTAGTCACTTCCGCGTCCACTTGCTTACGATGCATTTGCAGGAACAATTTGGCGTTATCCGCGAGCAGCCGGGCGATGTCCTGGTTGAAATAATCCTCGCCGCGGTTGAGCACCGTCAGAATAAGCCGGCCGGAGAAGGCGACTGGATTGTCTTCCGCGTTTTGGAAGATCGCGCCCACTTCGCCCCGGACTTGGGGCAAGTACTTATCTAATATCGCCTGCTTACTGGCCAATTCCGCGCGCTGGGCCTCGAGCAGCGCCTGTTGCACCTGGGGGTGTTGGTCCAGGTTACTCTGGAACCACTGCTGCAGATCAGCCATCTGCCCGACTTGTTCGGAGGAAATCCCCTCCAATTTGATTTCGGGGATGGGTTGATCCGGGGCCAGCTCGAAGACCGTACGGTATTCGTTTCCGGCCTGGGCCAGTTCGGACCGGATTTTAATCAGATTTTCCCGGGCCGCGCTCAAGGCCGGCTGCAGCACGCGGGATTTTTCCGGATAGGATTGCAACTGCCGTTCATAGCGCTGGACCGCGGCGACCAGCGGCTGCTCCAGCCGGCGCAGCAATTGCAGCCGGATAATGGCGCCGAATCCTGTCTGCAATTGGGCCAGCAGCACGGCCTGCACCTTGGCCTGGGCGCTTTTCACTGCGGCTTCCTGCTGCCGGATTTCATTCCACCGGTCAAAGTACAACTGGACGGACATCGTGGGTTCCAGGACGCCGGAGACGGTCCCTTCCTGGCCCTGCAGACGGCCGGTCCCGGCCAGGGTGAGTTGCTCAATCTGCACGAAATGCTGCCGGTTGAAGCGGTCGAGCCCGGCTTCAGCCTTCTGCAGATCGATCTGAGCGGCCAGCAGCGGGCTGGTTTGCCTGATCCGCTGCGTCAGGGTCTCCAGGCTGACGGTCTCGGGTTGGGTCGTGGCCGTGGTCACGGGCGCCTCGGTGACTGGCGACGCGGCGGGCCGTTCAGGCATGGCAATGAGCCGGATCACGTCGTCCCGTGGGGAGTCGGTGTTAAGATTGGCGTACGCCGAGCGGTAAGGCGTAAAGGTCCCCTGGACCTTCATCACAGTCAGGCCCAGGTTGGCGTATTCCACCAGCACATCCTCGCGTTGCCCCAGCAGATCCTCGATTTTAAGCATGGCTTCCCAGAGGTCCGCTTCCGTGGCTTGGCCCCGGCGGAACTTATTGATTTTTTCATTATATTCCGCTTGGGCCCGCGCCAGGTTCCCTTCCAGGTTCCCCAGCAACTGGGTCATGAATCCAAGATTTTGCTCGAGGGCCTGCTGGTCGTTTAGCAATTGTTTTTCAAAGGTCCGGGCCTGCCTTTCCACCTGGTTTTTATCCAGTCGAGATTGCAGGGCCGCGGATTTGCCTCCGCCGCTTCCGAATCTCCAGGTAAAGACACCCATCGCGCTGGCGTCATTTTCCCGAAAATCTCCGGTCTCGCCCTGCAACCTGAGCCCGAAATCCAGGGTGCCGCGATCGCGGCGCGCCTGGCCGCGGGCATCCTCTGCATACGCCCGAATTCGCGCCTCAAAGCCCTGGCGCATGATTTCCGGCCAGTTGGACCCGGCAAAACTGGCAACAAAGGTATTGAGTTCTTCCGGATCCATCTCAATGGCCGGAGTTTCCACCAGGGTGCCGGGATCCAGGCCCAAGGTCTTGGCCAGGACGATGTTGCTCAGCCGGTGATTGTATTCGGATTTTTGCACTTCAATCTCGATTTGACCCAGCCGGTACTCGGCCTGCTGCCGGTCCGTTGCGGACAGGAGCGGCTTCTGCTGGGCGTAAATTTTTTGCACGCGCTCCAGGTTTTTCAGCTTCCGGGCGTTTTCCTTTTTCGCGCTTTGCTCCGCCAATAAGGCCTCCAGCACCTGCTGGCGAATCGCAAATTCTTTTTCCTCGAACTCGTAGCCCTTGGCCTCGCTCCGCAAAATATCGCGGCGCTGCAGGAACTCCTCGGCGCCGGTGCCCTTGATCTGGAAGGAAAATTCCATGCCGGCGGTCACCCGCGATTCGTCATCAATTTCACGGTCAAAAGACATCATGGTCCGGCCTTCCAGGTAAGGCCTCAAGGTGGCCGGCCGTCGGTACGTTTCCGAGGACGCCCGCAGCTCCTGCTCCTGCATCCTCAGATTCCCCAACTCGCCGTCGCGCGCGGAGTTGCTGACCGCGAAGTTCAGCATGTCGTCCACGCTGGCGAATTTATAAGTGCCCTTCGATACGGGTGCGGCCAGCTTTGTAGCGATCACGGCCCGCACTTTTACCAACTCGGCCTGATACCGCTGA
>JAUXBQ010000254.1 GCA_030619365.1 candidate division FCPU426 bacterium
CCCCGCCCAGCCGCACGCCAATGACGTCCAGGGGCGTGAACTTTTTAATGCTCCTCTCGATCTCGCGGCCAATGAGATTCCCGGCCATGCGTCCCAGCACCCGGGCGCCCGCGGCCTGAATCCGGTTGTCGATTTCCGCCTCTGACCAGCGGGAAAAATCCTCGCCCAGGGTCAGCAAAGACATGATCTGCGCCTGGGTCAGCTCCGGGTCCGAATCCAGGGTAACCTTCAAGGCGCCCATTTCGCCCTGAACGCGCAGAAAGATCGTGGCATCGCGCTTTCGTCCCTCGTCCTTGATTTCCACGCCGCGGAGCACGATCCTGGCCACGCTTCGCAGCCGGGGTTTCTGGCGCCCGGGAAAGCTGACCACCGTTTCCTCGTTGGGATCCAGGTTAAAATCATTATCCAGATAGGTGAACGAACCCTTGGCGACTTCCACGCGGCCCTCGGCTTCGAATTGATAACGGCCGCCTTTGAACAACACGGTCTGATCGGGCCGGATTTGCGCCCGGACCACGTCATTGTAAAACCACAGGTTGTTTCCAATCGTGAGTTTCAGCCGGTCATAAGTGACATTGGCTGGTTTCAGGTTCCGGGTAAAATCCGTCAGCTTCCGGGCTGGAAACGTAAACTGGCCGTCGGATAATTTCAGCGTGCCGCCGATCACCGGCGCTTCCAGCGTGCCGGTAATCAGGACCCGGAGCTCCATGCCCGCGGTCACGTATTCCAAATCTTTTGTCGTATCCAGCCTGAGCTGGCCGGGTTCCGACTCCAATCGGAGATTCAATTCATGCGGCTGCAGACGGCGGAATACCGCGGCGTGGGAATGCGCCGGCCCCGCGGACACCCGCAATTTTCCCTGGCCCAGGTTCCCTTCCAGCCGCTCCACCCGCACCTTGTTTTCTTCAAAAACCAGGTCCGCGTTGAGATTTTTAATCTGGGGCGAGTACAGCCGCGGCGCCAGCGTGCCATCCCGCACCCAGGCTCGTCCGGAGAGCACTGGATACCCCATCGTGCCGCGAACCGTCAGATCGAATCCGCTGGGTCCGGAGGCCGAAGCCAAATAGGGAACAAACGTGATAAAGGAGAAATCGCCCTGGGGCATGGAAAGCCGGAGGTCGATCTCCGCGCCTTTCAACTTCTCCACCGATTCTTCCAGCATGGGCACGGGCAATTTCCCGCTGAGGAGCATGGTGTACTTGCCCATCCGGCGGAGGACGGCCGCTTGCCGCGGGCCCTGAAAATGCAGCCAGTCGTGATCGATGACCAGGTGACCGTAAAAAACGTCAAACGGCAGGCGCAGCACGCTGCCGTTGTCTATTTTCACGTCGATTTCCACGTGCGGAATGTGATTGGGGTCCGTGTAACGCACCTGGCCATTGGTCACGCCGGTCCAGGGTTGGGGCCAGCCCATCGACCGGGCGATCACATCGGCTTTCACGTCGCGTACCTTGACCAGGAGATCCGAGGTTCCCCGGACGTCCACCCGGCCCCGGACGTCCACGGACGTTTGTTTTTTGTCTCCGATGGTGAGGCGGTGAAAAATGACGTCCCCGCCCGGCGGCAGATGCAGGTCTCCCACGATCTGATAAGGATTGTCCTCCGGCGTGCGAATCGCCAGGTTTTCTCCCCAGTACCGGAGACTGGCGCGAAAATCGCCAAAAGGATACCGGTTCAACTGGAAATCCGGGCTGACGACCGCCAGCCGCAGGTCAAATTCCGGGGCGGTCCGCAGAATCCCGTTAAGATTGAAGTGTCCGGTATATTTCCTGGTAAAAAAAGCAAAATTGTCGGCCACCAGGTTCACCGCGATCAGGCGCAATCCATCCGGGCGCAGCCGGATCAGGCCGTCCAGGGCCCGCAGGCTACCCAGGGGCTGCATGGCCTCCAGCACTTTGATCTGCAGGTCCGCTCCCTGGTTTTCCCAGACCGCCTTCAGGGTTTTCAAATCCCACTGGCCGAAAATAAAATCACTGAAAATCAGGTTGCCCGAATGATTCGTGGTTTCCCCGCGCCGGCCCTCAAACTGGACGAGCCCGGACACACGCCCCTGGGGGGAATCTTTTTTTCGGGCCAGGCGGAAAAGGTTGAACACGGCTGGGGTGGAAAGCTGGTTCAGGTGCAGACGGCCGTTAAAATCACTGAAAATGTTTTTCGCGGCCAGGCTGAAATCCACTTCCCCGCGCAGTTCACCCGCGCCGAGGTTCATTTTCACGTTGGTGAAAACATGCCGGCGGTTGAACTCCACGTCCAGCACGCCGGAGAGCGGCTCGGCCAGGCTTTCCCAGTCCGGGCCGGTTAAGAGGCGGATGGGCTCCAGCCGGGACTGGTTCAACCTCACTTGGGCATTGACCCGGAGCGTGGGATCAAAAAACAGCCGTCCGGAAAGCGAGAGTGCCTCTCCCCAGTTCAATTCCTCCACTGTCAGTTGCCGGCCGGCCAGACTCAGTTTCCCGCGGGCAGAGGGCAGGGTCCGGCCGTCCACGCCGAAATTTTCCAGGGACAAGCGCGCGGAATAGTTTGCCTCCGGGCCGTCGCTCCGGTAATTTCCCTTCACCTTGAAATCTCCGGTCCATTGCCGCCCACCTATGGTAAAATCCTCCATCCAGGCCAGGACCTGAAAAGGTCCCAGGGATTTGTTCAATTCCGTTTCCAGTACAGCGTTGAATTTTCCGCCCGGCTGGACCAGTTCCAGCTCCTTGATCCATACCCGCCGGCCGCTGGTTGAGAACTTCAAAATCCCGGTCAAGGCCTTCAGCCCCCTCCAGTCCAAGCCCTGCACGCGCACATCGCCCTTGCTGGTCAAGAGCTGGCCGTCCCCGGACAGGGTAATCCCGCCGCGGATCCGCCCCCGGCCGGCCTCAGGTTTTTCAACACCGCCCAGCAGGAGCAAATGCGTCAAGGGCACTGATTTGAACCGGATGTCACTGCTGATTACCGGCGACTTCCCGAACGCCAGGGCGCCACTCAAATGAATACGCCGGTTGTCAAGGTTGACGTCCTGCCAGCGTACGCCCTGGCGGGAAAGGCGAATCACGCCCTGGGCGTCGATCCTGGTCCGGCCCCGCCGGACCAGGCGCTTGGTGGAAAACTTCCCCTCCAGGAGCGGCTCCTCCCAGGTACCGCCCACGTCACCGCTAAAATTCAAAATGCCGTTCAGATGATCCAGCGCTTTAGGCAGAAAGGGCAGGGTCTGGATCGGCAGGTTGCGCGTGGTAATGCGTCCCTGCAGGCTGCCCCCAGGCTGTCCCGCCCAGACGCCCCGCGCGTTCAGCAAGACACGCCGGCCCTGGTACAAAGTCAGATCCCGGAGGTTCCAGCCGCCCGTTTCTTCCCGGGCCCGGAAATGCAGCCGGGCGTTTTTCAGCGGGCCCCAGTCCGTGTTCATCCGCAGCTCAATCTCGCGCGCTGAATAAAGCAGCTTGCCCTGCAAATTTTTGAATTCCGCTCCCGCGGCCCGCATTCGCGGAGCGCGAAAAGACGCTTCCAGCAC
>JAUXBQ010000051.1 GCA_030619365.1 candidate division FCPU426 bacterium
CCGAGCGCATAGGCAAATACATAGGTGCAGATCAATTGTCCCGCGAAACGCCGGAAACGCCGCAGGAAGAGCAGTCCGAAAAACAGCAAGAAATTAAAACCGCTTTCGAACAGCTGGGTGGGCAGCCGGGTAATTCCGTCTCCCAGGCCGGGAAAGACCACTCCGCAAAACGTGCCGGGCCGGCCGTAACAACATCCATTGAGAAAGCAACCGATGCGGCCGAAGGCGTGTCCCAGGGCAACATAAGGCGCACAGAGATCGAGCATACGCCAAAAAGATATCCGATAACACCGGCAATACAGCCATACCGCCGCCAGCGCGAGCATGAATCCGCCGTAAAAAACCAGCCCGCCCCGCCAAATCATGAAGATGCCGGGCAGATCATGGATAAATTCGCGCCAGGAAACCAGCACGTACATGAAACGGCCGCCCAGGATTCCCGCCACGATCACCCACAGGGTCATATCGAGAAATTTTTCGCGGTCGATCCCCTCACGTCCGGTTTGGCGCCAGGCCAGATAAATCGCCAGGGCAAAACCAATCGCGACCATCAGGCCGTAGCTGCGGACTGTGAAGGACCCGATTGAAAAAAGAATGGGGTGCATGCCTTACTCCTAAAACATTAAATATTGCCACTAAGACACCAAGACACTAAGAAAGATTATAGGTTAAAAAAATAAAAATATTTTCTTCGCATCTTCGTGGCTGCTTTTTATTATTCCCCTAGTCTTCCTTGGTGTCTTAGTGACTTGGTGGCTGCTTTTTACTGGCCGGTTATCTTTTCCACCGTCGGGAACGGTTGCGAAACGAGGTCAGGAGCAGCCACCCCACCCCGATCACTACGGCCAAATCCGCCAGGTTAAAGACCGGCCAATGCCAGGAGCGGTAACTGACGTCAATAAAATCCACGACCGTCCCGGAAAAAACGCGGTCCAGCAGGTTTCCCAAGGCGCCGCCGCTGATCAGGCCCAGGGGGCAGAGCGCCAGAAAACTGCGCTGCCGTTCCCGGTACGCCAGGGTGGTCAGTAGCAGGATGGCGATGATGGGCACGGTGACGAATAAAACCAGGCGCCAGGGCGAGTCAAAATTGGCCAGTAGACTGAAGGCGGCGCCCGTGTTCCTCACATAGGTCAGGCTCAGAAACGTCCCGAGCAGGGAGACGCTCTGGTGCAGCACCATGTTTTGCGTCACGAGCCATTTGCTGAGCAGGTCCAGGGTGACGACCACGGCCAGGATGATCCAGTACCAGGCCACGCCGGTTAACAGGCCTTTCTTCCGGGAGCGCAGGCTGGACACGAGCCGGCTGCCGTCGAACTCCTTGGAATAGCCCCAAACGCTCATGTCTTAATCTGTTCCTGCTCGCGCGGCTTTTCCGGCAGGGCCGCAATGACCTCGCAACAGCGGTCGCACAAGCCGGGATGGTCTTCGTGACGGCCCACGCTGGTTAACACGCGCCAGCAGCGTTCACATTTTTTCCCTTGGGCCGGTTCAACCCGGATGAGCATTTCCGGCCCGGCCGAACCGGCCTCCTCCAACTCCACTTCCGAAACCACGAAAAAGGCGGCCAGCCGGTCGGTGTGGGCGGCCAGCCAGGAGCGCCGCGTACCCCGCACGCGAATGCGCACCCGGGCCTCGTAGGAATGCCGAATGCGTTTCTGGCTGCGCGCTTCTTCCAGTTTTTTCATGATCTCGGACCGCACTTCAAACAGGCCGTCCCAGGCCCGGGCCAGAGACTCATCCCGCCATTCGGCCGGGGGCGTCAGCCAGCTGGCCAGATGTATGGAAGCCGTGTTTTCCTTCTCCGGAATCAGACCCTGGGCACGCATGGCGGCCCAGGTCTCCTCGGCCGTGTGGACCAGAATGGGCGCAATGAAACGAACCAGAAAACGCAGTACCTGCCACAGGGTCGTTTGCGCGCTGCGCCGCGACCGGGAGTCCGCGCCATCGGCATACAGCCGGTCCTTGAGCACGTCGAAATAAAATGCCGAGAGATCGGTGGCACAAAAATTTTGCAGTAATTGGTTGCAGCGGTAAAAGTCATAGGCGTCGCAAGCGGCTGCGGCCGATTGGGAAAGCGCGTGCAGCCGGTGCAGAAGCAGGCGGTCGAGGTCCAGTTGTTCTTTTCGTTTGAGGACGTGTTCCGGTTTGAATCCGTTGAGGTTCCCCAGGAGAAAGCGGAGGGTGTTCCGGATTCGGCGGTAGGCGTCCACCAATCGCCGCATGATTTCATCGGAAAACCGCACGTCATTTTGGCTGTTTTCCGAGGCCACCCACAGGCGGAGGATGTCCGCCCCGCTGTACCGTTGTATGGCTTCCTCGGCCGAAATGAAATTGCCCAGGGACTTGGACATTTTGCGCCCTTCCCCGTCCACGGTGTATCCGTGGGTGAGCACGGCCTTGTAGGGCGCTTTCCCGGTGGTGGCGAACGCTGTGAGCAGGGAAACTTGAAACCAGCCGCGGTGCTGGTCCGATCCTTCCAGGTACAGGTCAGCCGGGTATCTCAGCTCCTTGCGCTTGGCCACCACTGCGGCGTGGCTCACGCCGGAGTCGAACCAGACGTCCAGTATATCGGTTTCCCGGCGGAAACGAGTCTTCCCGCACTTGGCGCAGGCCGCGTTCTCGGGAAGAAACTCCTCGAGCGGCCGGGTAAACCAGGCGTCGGCGCTGGCCTGGCTGAATACCTGTTCGACCTGTTTGAACAGCGCGGCCGTGAGCAGCGGTTCTCCGCAATCTTCGCAATAGACGATGGGCAGGGGCACGCCCCAGACGCGCTGGCGCGACAAGCACCAGTCCGGGCGGGCCTCGACCATGGCGCTTATCCTGTTCCGGGACACTTCCGGTATCCAGGTCACCTTGGCCTGGATTTGCTCCAGGAGCTTCTCCCGGAACTGGTCCCGGTCCACCCGCATGAACCATTGCTCGGTGGCGCGGAAAATGATGGGTGTCCGGTGGCGCCAGCAATGGGGATACGCGTGGGTGATGTCCTCGGCCCGTAACAACGCGCCACGGTCCCGCAAGGTCTCCACGATTTTGGAATCGGCCTCAAAGACAAACGATCCCTGCATCTCCGGGAACTCGGCTGTGAAGCGGCCGTCCGGCCCCACGGGATTAAACACCTCCAGCCCGTTTTCCAGGCCGGCTAGATAATCCTCCTGTCCATGACCGGGGGCGATATGCACACAGCCCGTGCCGGTTTCGAGCGTCACGTGCTTGCCGGCAATGACCGGTACTTCCCGGTCCAGCCAGGGATGCTGCAGACGCAATCCCACCAACTGTTGACCAGACACTTCGCCCTGTATGGTATGCGCTTTTCCCCAGCGTTCCCAGGTCGCGTTGACCAGTTCCTTCGCGACAAAATAGTAATCTCCCCCGGATTCCAGCAGGACATAAGTGAATTCGGGATGTACGGCCACCGCCTGGTTGGCGGGCAAGGTCCAGGGTGTGGTGGTCCAGATCGGCACGTAAACCGGACCCGCGGGTTTTTCTCCCAGGCTTTCCGGCCAGTCGCCACTCAAGGCAAAACGTACGAAGATCGACGGACTGGCATGATCCGCGTATTCAACTTCCGCCTCGGCCAGCGCGCTTTGGCAGTTGGTGCACCAGTACACGGGCTTCAAACCCCGGTAAATGAATCCTTTGAGCGCCAATTCTCCGAATACCCGGACAATCGTGGCTTGATAAAGTGGATCCATGGTCAGATAGGGCTGCTCCCATTCGCCAAAAATCCCCAAGCGCTGAAATTGCCGGCGCTGCACGTCAATGAAGTGCTCCGCGTATTGGCGGCACTCGGTTCTTACCCGGTCCCGGTCCACTCCCTCTGTTTCTGAAAGCTGTTCCACTACTTTATGCTCAATGGGCATGCCATGGCAGTCCCAGCCCGGAATGAAGGGGGTGTCATATCCCCGCAGGCTTTTGTACCTGATGACCAAGTCCTTGGATATCTTGTTAAACGCGGTACCGATGTGTACATCGCCGTTGGCATAGGGCGGGCCGTCATGCAATATGAATTTCGGCTTGCTTTTCGACTGTTTTCGCAAAAGAGCATAGATATCCATGTCCCGCCATTGGGCCTGAATTTCCGGTTCCCGGGTATTCAGGTCCGCTTTCATGGGAAAATCGGTTTGCGGCAGATTCAGCGTCTCGCGGTAATCCATTCAAAAACTCCCTCATTTTCAGCAAATTCGGCTTATCTTATCACTCGCCCGGAAAGCTGTCAACGGGCGGCCGAAAAAGCCTTCGTATTTCCCTTTCCTAAGCACCATGTGTTCCCAGGAGGAGGCGGGACCCAAAGCTTTTCCGGCGGGTGGAACGTTCTAGGGCTGACGCCGCCGGGCGGAAAGGCCCGAGGTGGTAACGAAAATATCAAAAGCTTCCCCGGCGCGGGCGGGCCGGGAAACCGCATTGCCATAAACCGCCTCCACGCCGGGCAAGCGCCGGTCCCAGCGGGATAACCAGGACCAGAGCCAATCCCGGCTGGCATCCAGGGCATAGGCCCGGTGCTGGCGTGAACCTGCCTGGTCGGCCTCGCGGTAAGAACCCTTGATTTGCGCGAGCCGGTAACCCGTATGCAGCCCAAACAGGTTCAGCCGGGAATTCCACTTCAGGATATGGGCGGACACTTCCCACTGGTCGCCGAATACACTGTAGGTTTGCGTGTTGACTTCCCGGCCTTCCTGTATACGCGTAAAGCTAATTACCATGAACTTGTCGACGGGATTCCACTCCAGGCATTCCACGATCCCGATCTGATCGGCCCGCGTGAAGGAAATGTAGGACCGTAGCGCGGCCCCGGCCAGCAGCAAAGAGGTTCCGGTTAAGAGGACAATCAGGCCCAGCAACAGAAACGCCGAGCGCCGGCCCACGGCCAACTGAGGACGCAGAGCAGAGGTGGCTTGGCGGCCGGAGAAGTCCTTGACCAGGTTGGCCAGCTGGCGCGCGCAGATCACCAGACCGGCGATCAAGAGCAATCCGCCGAATAAGATAAATCCATTTCCCTGCTGAAATAATTTCAGCACATTAAAATCGATCGTCATACACGCCTCGCTTTGGCACCGACGAATTCCGCGAATCAGGCGGGTTCTGCCGCTGGGCTTGCCCCCGCGGAACCCGGCGAATGCGGGGTATGCGGGGGGGCGCCAGGGTCCTTGTTCGTTTTACCCGGTTTCCCGGACCACTTGATCCAGCATATCCCAGCGGGCCGGAAACTGTTTACCGGTGCGCAGGTTTTTCAACTCGATGGTTTCAGGATCCGTTTGAGAGACGAATAAGGCGAACCGCGCACCCAGCCGGTCGGCCTTTTTTAACAGAGCCTTGGGACTGCGGGCTTCGTACTCCAGACCGATACGCAAGCCCAGGCGGCGCAAGGCCGTCACGTGGTAAAACAACCGGTCCGGATCGGGTCCCGCGGCCACAATAAAAATATCCGGTCCCGCGGTTGCCGGTTCCTGCGCGGGCGCCAGTTCCAGCAACCGTTCAATCCCCAGCGACCAGCCCACAGCCGGCGTGGGAGGCCCTTCCAGTTCCTCCACCAAATGATCGTAGCGCCCGCCGGCGGCGACCGCGTTCTGCGCGCCCAGGCCCTCGGCCACCACTTCAAAGACCGTTCGGGTGTAGTAGTCCAGCCCCCGCATCAGGCGCGGCTCAATCTGCGTCTCGACCCCCGATGTTTCCAGGAGCCCCAGCACCCGGCGCTGGTGGTCCCGGCATTCGGAGCATAAAGCGTCCTGCACCAGGGGCGCGCCGGCCATGACGGCCCGGCAGGCGTCCACCTTGCAATCAAACAGGCGCAGCGGATTTTTTTCCAGACGCTGCCGGCAATCTTCGCACAATGGGTTCGTCCGCGCCCGCGCGTATTCCTGCAGTTTCCGGATGTACCCCGGCCGGCAGGCCGGGCAGCCGACGGCGTTGAATAAATAGGTCAGGCCCGGCAGGCCCGCCGCGGAGAGCAGATCGTGGAGCAGAATCACGGCCTCGGCATCCGCTGCGGGCGAGGCGGATCCCAGGGTCTCGATGCCGATCTGCGTGAATTGCCGCAGCCGCCCGCGTTGCGGACGCTCGTAGCGGAACATAGGACCCATATAGAAATAGCGTTGGACACCCGGCGCGGTTTTATCCACTTCCTGCTCTACGTAGGCCCGGACTACCGAGGCCGTGGCTTCCGGCCTGAGCACCATTTTTCGGTCGCGCTCCCCACCTTCCTCCTCGTCCTGGTCCTTGGACGGGACGTAAAACATTTCCTTGTTTACGATGTCGGTCCCCTGTCCCACGCCCCGTTCAAACAAAACCGTGTACTCCACCAGGGGCGTCCGTATCTCGCCGAATCCGTAGCGCGCAAAAAATTCCCGCGCCCGCGCTTCCCAGGCCTGGTAGGCCCGGGCGGCCTCGGGAAACACGTCACGCATGCCCTTCACGCCGCGAAAAGTATAATGATTCCGCATGGTCTTATCTCACCCGTTTGAGCTTATCGTTATCGTACTTTAAAAAAACCGGTTCGCGGCGTATCTCGCCGTCCGGATCGATGACAATGGAGCCGGTGACCCCCCGGAAACGCTTGACCTCCCGCAGCGCCTTCTCGAAATCATCGCGCTTGGGATTGGGGTGCTGAATGGTTTGTAAAACCTGGGCGACCAAATGCATCGCATCGTAGGCCTGAACCGCCAGGCTGGTGGGTCGGGCCGAATACCGCTCTTCAAATTCCCTGATGAATTCCCGGTTCCGGCCGGCTTGGTCATTCGGCCAATAGCCAGTGGCCAGCACGGCCCCGTTCAGTTCTTTCCCGGCGTGGCGAAGGAACTTGGGCGTCATCCAGGCGTCACAGCCAAAAATCTCCACCTGCAAATCGTAAAAGGCCAGCTGGGAAGCGATTAAAATGGCGTCTCGCGCGGGTACGGGGAGATAAATCCCCTCCATGTCCTTCACGTTGTACTCCGGAGGAATGCTTTTCGTCCAAGTACCTGCGTATTTGGAGATCAGCCGCCCGGTAGCGGCCGCTACCAGTTTGACCTTGATTTCATATTGCACGGGCAGGGGCTCCCCCGGCAGACTGACCGGCTTCTCCCCTTTTTGCTCGATTGACCCCATCACCAGATAGGCCACGTCCAGTTGCTCCCCCAGCCGGTGCCAGTCCCCGCGCCCCAGGGCGAGGCTGGACAGACCCAGCTTCCGCAGGGCTTTAAACGTATCGGCTTGCGTCAGAACCTTGACGCCCTCCCGGGGCGCCAGCGCGTAGGATATTTTTTCCGTGAACAGTTTTCCCAGCCGTTCCCGCTGGCATTGTTCCCCCTTCTCCGTCAGCCGGATGATCGCCACCCGCTGGTCGGGAATCACGGTTGACGTGGGCACGGGGGTGCCTGAGGCCTGTTCCGGCGCCAGCTTGCGGTGAAACCCCAGCGCCACGGTTTCCACAATTTTTCCCATCCGCTTGCGCTCCCTCACGGTGAGGTCTTTCAGATAGCCGGGATCCACACCACCCAGGGCCAGGAGCTGGGATTTAAAATCCGTGGCGCCGCGGGGGTATTCCATGCGCAGGATGACCTCGCCGCCCAGTTCCTTCACCTTGGCCTCGAAGGCCTCGGCCAAAGAGCGGTCATAAGCCGCTTCGCCGTTGAGAATACCCACCCGCTGGAGGTTCTTTCGCAATACCACGTATTCGGCCATGGCTTCGCCTTGTTCCTGGTTGGTCAGCATGTACCGGAACATGTAAGGCGAAGCCGCGGGCAGCTCCGGGTCCGCCGCCGCGGGCGTGAGCAGCGTGATGCGGTGCCACCGCAACTCCGGCAGCAGCGCCCGGGCGCAAGCGGACAGGGCCGGCCCAATGATCATCATGACCTTTTCGCGATCAAGCAGTTCCCGAAACGCGTCGCGCGCGCCGTCGGTGGTGCCGCGGGTATCGCCCACGGCGAGGCTGAGCTGATCGTCCAGTGATTGCCGGCGGTTCACTTTGCGCAGGGCCTGCTCCAATCCTTGCCGAATGGTTTTTCCAAACGGCGCGTAGGGGCCGGAAAGCGGCAGGAGGCAACCCACGCGGTTGCGGTTTAAGGGAACGATCCGGATGGCTTTTTCCTTAAGGTCGCGGGCCAGGGGAACAAATTCACTGCCCGGATACGCTGCCAGGAATTGTTCAAACAGCTTAATGGCCGAATCGGGATTGCCGAAATCCAAATGCCGTTTACCCATCACGAACCAGGCCTGCTCGTCCCAGGGCGTACCGGAGTAGGTGGCCCGCACCCGGGCCAGTTCGGCCAAATCGAGTTCATCGTTGATAATAGTCCGGGCCAGTTCGGCCACGGTCTGGACCACCCGGGGCTGCCCGGCATATTGCTCTGACAGGCGCCGCAACCCGGCCAGGGCCGCGAGATTCTTTTTTCGTTTCACCCGAGCGCGGGCCGTCATCACGCCGGCCACCGGCGCCCAGGGGTCATGGGGGTATTTCTTTAAAATGTTCAGGAATTTTTTTTCCGCTGTGGCCCACTCACTGCGGTTGAAGGCGTTCTGGGCGATCCAAAACCGGGCCTTGATAGCCCCCGGGTCATAGGGGGACTGGGCCAGGAGGTCGCGGAACCCGGTCAGTTCCTCCGGATTCACGGGAATATAGGGGTAACGCAAGGCGGAACCAGGCGTTTTATCCAGGTAACGGGGCGCGCATCCAGGCAGCGAAACCAGCCCGGACAGGGACAGACTGCCGATGAGCAAGAGGATTAAACTGCGGCCCGCACGCAAACTTTTCACGGTTCTGTGGTCGTCTCCGTTTTCTTTTCCAGGATGATTTCAACCCGGTGATTCAAATTCCTCCCGGCCGCGGTGTCATTGGTCGCAACGGGATTTCCCGGCCCCAGGCCCACTGCTTTCAAGCGATCCAAAGAGATTTTCTGCTGGGTTAGATAGTTCGTGACGCTTTCCGCCCTAGCCTGGGACAGCAGGTTGTTGAGCAGATGGTCGCCAGTGCCGTCCGTGTAGCCCTCAATGCGTGCGTGGTAGTCCGGGTTGTCTTTCAGCAGACCGGCGACTTGATTCAGAACCCGAGAGGCGCTGCGATGGAATTGGGGACTTCCGGAGGTGAACAACACCTTGCCGGACAGGGTGATGACCAAATTCTGACTTTCTATTTTGGCCTGTGCGTTTTTAATTTTTCCGGCTTCCAACAGAATAATTTCCAATTCCCGGCGAAGCCGCTTGTCGGTCTCTGTTTTCCTGGCTTCCGCGGCGGCTTTGGCCTCCGTGGCCACACGCCCGGCCTCGGCTCTTTTCATTTTCTGTTTGGCTTCCTTCAATTCCCTGGCTTTGTGGTCCAGGGCCATGAGTAAATTTCGCTGGTCGATCAGGTTCTGCTGTTCGGTCTTGTAGGCCTCTTCGGCCAGGCGGGTCCGGGCCCGGGCTTCTGCGATCTCGGCGCGCGACCGGGCGGCAAAGGCCATGTTCTCTACCCTGCCGATTTTTTGTTCAGAGGCAAAAGCGTCTTCGGCCTGTTTGAGCAGTCGCCGGGCTTCCTGAAAATCCTCGAATACCAAAACGTCGGCCTTGGTGTTCTTGGCGGCCGCCAGCGCCGCGCGCGCATCGATGAGCGCCAGGGGAACGACCGAGGGAACCGTGGCGCAGCCCAGGAGAAACACCAAGGCCACCAGCGTCAATCCCCTATCGACCTGTCTGCTCATGGACGGGATCCTTTTTCGGTTTTCGGTGCTGACCGCGGAACGGACGTGGGTGCGGCCGGCGCAATTTGCGGTTTGGCGGCCGGCTGCATATAAGATTTAATTTGAGCTTGCACCTGAACGGATTGCGCCCGAATGTCCGCGAGTTTCTGCTCAGCGGTTTTTTGCTCGCTCCGGGCCTGGGCCACCAAGGCATAGGTGATCGCTTTTTTCCCAAAATCGAACGCGCGGTCAAACGCCTGGTTGGCATAGGCGTCGCTGGCGATGGCCAGCGCGTCCTGGGCCTGCCGTAGCGTATCGGGGGCGTGCGTTTTGGCACCCGCTTTGCTCGCGGATTCCACGGCCACCCGGGCGTTGGTCATCTGCTCGACCGTTAACCGGGTGTCGACGGTGCCGCACCCGCCTGCCAGGAGCAGCGGCCCGATCAGACCTGCCGTTATTATTGCATAGCCCTTCATGCAGATCCGCCTCCAGTGTGGATGAATTATTCCTATCGGCCCAGAAAACATTTCGCGGGAAGACCCAAAGCACAGTTAAGAATGTACCCATGTTATTATAAAATCCGCTTTTTACAAAGCGTAAAATCAGGCGGGCCGGGGTTTTATCCGCATTAAATCGCGCAAGGAAAATCAACCGTGGTTAAAAAACGGCTGGAAAAATAAAACGGTGGAGACCTGAAATGAAAATTCGGGTCTCCACCGTTAATATTGCGTTCTGATCTCTAATTACTCGGCAGCAGGCGCTTCTTCCTTGGCGCCGGAACCTGCTTCTTCTTCCGTGGCCGGCATGGCTTCTTCAGCCGCGGGGGCAGCCTCCTCCATTGCTGGGGCTTCCTGGATAGCCTCCTCTTTGGGAGCGCATCCGGCAACCATCAACACGGAACCACTAAACATCACGGTTAACAAAAGGGCTAAAAACTTCTTCATTAGCTTATTTCACCTCCTTGGTTTTTAAATAGTTCTGTTTTTTTAATAATCGCAGCAAGTTTACTCCCGGCTCGCGGGTTTGTCAATATTTTTATATTTATTCCGCCACTCACCGGCGAGCGGCCCGTGCAACGCGCCGGGTTTCCCGCGCGATCATGTATTCCTCCCGCGTGGGAATCACCAGTACCTTGACGCGGGAGCCGGCCGCGTGGATGAATCCCTCGCGCGAAAGCGTCCGTCGGTTTTTACCGGCGTCCAATTTCACGCCAAGGCCGGGCAATCCCTGGACGATCATTTTCCGGAGATACGGACTTTTCTCCCCGATGCCCGCGGTAAAAACCAGGGCATCCGTCCTGCCCAGCACGGCGTGATAAGCGCCGATGTATTTTTGAATGCTGTACGCGAAAACCTCCAGAGCCAGCCGGGCCCGGGCCCGCCCCTGCTCGGCTTGGGCGATGACCTCGCGAAGATCGTTGGAAACGCCGGACACGCCCAGGATCCCGCTTTGCTTATTGAGCAGCGCGTCCATCTGCCGGGGCGTTAATCCTTCGCGCTCCATGAGATAGGGGATGATCGCCGGATCAATGTCACCGCAGCGGGTGCCCATCACCACGCCGGCCAGGGGCGTCAGCCCCATGCTGGTATCCACGCAGCGGCCCTGGCGCACGGCGGCGAGCGATGATCCGTTGCCCAGGTGCAGGGTGATCACATTTATCTTTCGCGGCGGCTGGCGGAGCAGTTCCGCGGCCCGCAGGGACACGTATTTATGCGAAGTCCCGTGAAACCCGTAGCGGCGGATCTTGTATTCCCGGTAATAACGGTAAGGCAGGGCGTAGGTAAAGGCTTTGGGTGGCATGGTCTGATGAAAGGCCGTGTCGAAAACCGCGACCTGCGGCGTGCGCGGCATCATCTTGAGGCAGGCCTCGATGCCCGTGTAGACCGCCTGGTGGAGGGGCGCCAGTTCCCGGCCGATGGGATTGTTGAGCACGCCCCGGTCAATCAGGGTAGCGTCGGTATACTGGGAGCCGCCGTGCACCACGCGGTGCCCGACCGCGTCAATGTCGCTGGCGGAAGCCAACAAGCGGTCCCGAACCAGCCCGTCCATCATCAGGCGAATGGCCTGTTCGTGATTCGCCACAGTCACCGCACGGGGCGTCCGCCGGGCGTTGTTCACCCAGCGGGTATGCCGGGCGCCCGCCTCGCCTATTTTTTCGACCAGCCCGGACCCGCGCTCCTGGTCATGGCTGAAAAGCGTGTATTTCAGGGACGAACTACCGCAATTGATCACCAGTACCAGCACGCTCCGGCCTCCAGTTTCTTATGGATTCCCTGTTCTTGGAAGGTGAACGATTAATGGTTTTCGACTAGTGTCGTGTCTCCAACGCTTCTTTACATTTGATTGTCATTGCGAGGAGCTTGCCCGGCGTATGCCGGGCGTTTTTCGCGACGAAGCAATCTGTTTTGCTTGCAAAATGATGATAGAAAACAGGATTGCTTCGCTTCGCTCGCAATGACAAATGCAAAGTTATTTAAAAGACACTACATTAGGATAATCAGAAATACAGAATGGCCCGTAACAGAATTAAAAAACCCTTTCCTTCGTTTTCGGCCAATTTCAAATTTTTCTTGGCCTGGGAAAAATTCGGGTTGATGGACAAGGCCCGTTTAAACTCATTGATGGCCCGGTTAAAGAGAAACCGGCACTGAATCAGATACGCCACGCCCAGATCATTGTGAATGTCCACGTACTGGGGGTGTTTTTCCAGAATCTCTTCCAGCTTGGCGATGTAATGCTCGGTAGCCCGCCGGTCCACACCCTCTTCGCCGTATTTCAGGCGGAGGTAAAACTCATGGTAAATCTCACTGCCGCTCTGGGACAGCACCATGGTTTTGCTTTCGATCAGGGCCTGGCGGGCCTCATTCAGTTGCCCCTTGGCCAGGTAGTTCTGCGCGACCTTGAAGTAGTCGTTATTGAAATAGACGTTGTATTGCACAGCCTGCGTGAGGTGCCTCTGGACCTGATTCCCGATGTCCTTGGGCAGTCCGCCGTTGGCCACGGCCTGCGAAACCAGGCACAGCCCAACGTTGAAATGCGCCTCGGCGTATTTCTTGTTTATGGCAAGGGCTTTTTCGAACTCCTGCAGCGCTTGTTCGTATTTTTCGGTCTTGAGCAGAACCAAGCCGAAGTTGTTGTGCAGATCAGGGTAATGAGGCTTGAGTTCGAGGGCCTGCTCGTAAACTTTGAGCGCTTCGCCGGATTTTTCCTCCAGGAGCAACGCCAGTCCCAGGTGATTCAGCAGAGAGGCGTTGTCCGGCGCCAGGGATAGCGCCCGCCTGAATTCCGCGATGGTTTCCCGGCCCATGCCGTTGCTGAGAAAAACCAGGCCCAGTTTATGGTTGGAATTCACATCCGGTTTTTTTTCCAGTTTCGCGGAGATTTTCATGAGTTCCTGCAAGCTTTCGACCCGATTCTCGTGATGCTGCTTGACTAATTCCACCATTTTTTCCTCGGGCAGGTCCGGATCGTAGGAAACTTCGCGGGTGCTGATGACGCGCTCGTGGTCGTTCAGGTTGATCACGATGCGGCGAATGGAGTCGAAATTTACAGTACACACGGAATAATCGTACTGTTTGCCGTGAATGGTGGTGGTAAAACTGAAACCGCTCACGCGGGTGGTCCTCCTTGGGCTACTTGTTGCGGGCGAATTTAAACCGGGCGGCCTTGCCGCCCAGATTGCTGTACTTCAATTCAGCCCGTACTTCCCCCCAACTTACTTTCGACTGATCGCCGCGTCGTTGGTTCAACGCCTTCTTGATTTTCCAGGCGCCCCAGTCCGGATGGGCCCGCACCACGGCGTGCACACGGTCGATAAGCGGCAGCAGGCCGCCGCTGGCTAAGACGCTGGCGGGCTGGTGTTGCCGTCCGGGCGCGGCGGGCTTGGCGGCCGGCGCGGGCGCGGGCGCGGGCGCGGGCGCGGCGGGCTTGGCG
>JAUXBQ010000255.1 GCA_030619365.1 candidate division FCPU426 bacterium
GATGATTTGCGCGGATTCTCCCCCCGGGATCTTGGCGCGGAAACGTCCGGCCGGATCGAATTCAACACTTTCCGACGCCGGCTGCGTCCCGGCCGGTTGAGCGTTCCCCAGCCGGTGATCGAAAACCTGAAGCGTCTATTGTTGGGGCACCTCCTCAAAACCGAGCAGGACCGGCTGCTGCGGGAGCCTGAGGCCCTCTCCCAAGTTCTGGGCGATCTTTCGCTGGTGTTGATGAACTGGGCGCAAGAGGGAATCTATGAAAGCCTGGGCAGCTTCGGTCCGCGCTATGTCCGGCGGGAAATCAAGGAAAACGCCGTTGTGCGCCGCGACCTGCAGCCGTTCCTGACAGCCTTCCAAAGCCATCTGCGTTTCTATATTGAAAGCGGGAGGCCGCTCGTCCGGCAGCAAGCGTTTTACCGGGAGCTGGACCGGCTGGCCGGACAGTTGGGCCAACAACTGGAAAACCGGGACGATATCACCCCGACCCTGAACCAGATCAGCCGGATTCTCGCCTATGGGGAGAAAGGGTTTGTGGTGCGGCTCAGCGTGCTCGCGCAGGCCGCGAAGCGGCTGCGCGCCTGGCTGAGCGGGGAAAATTTGCGTGATCATGCCCGCCGGTTGCAGCAATACGCCCGGAAGGAGCCGGTGCGCTCCACCGTCTGGCAGAGGCTGAAAGCCCGCGTTACGTATGCGCGCGAGGGAGACCGGGATAAACGCCGGAATAACTACCGCAGACAGGTCGCGAAATATTATAAGCAGGGCCTGCAGCGCTATGACCTGCAGCGCGCCGCCTATGCCAAAACCCTGGGCGAGCTGCTGGAAGCGCGGCATCAGCAAGTGACGGTTGAAGACCGGCAAGCCTTTGCTTTGTTGCTGAATCAATTCGACGAAGAACGGGCGCCCGCGCCCAAGGACTTCCGGCCGGTCTTTAATTTCATGCGGAAACACACCGGACTGGATGCCCTGAAAGTCGTGCGCGGAGGCCAGGCGAGCCTGCTGACCGGATGGTGGGCCAGGATTTTCCGCAAACATCTGAACCGTTTCGACCATCTGACCAATGTCGTTCAGGCCCTGGAGAAAATCGCCGACGGCAATCTGGATTATTTTAAAAACCGGCGCGATGATGTCGATCCCGAACAGCCCGCCGAGGCGCGCGAGGCGCACGAAAGGGAGTACCGGAACTTGATGGGGCAACTATTCGCCATGACCCGGCGCCTCATGATCAATCCCCGGTATTTCCGGACCCTGTCCCTGGCCATCGCGCTGCATGACTACGGACAGTTGCTGCCCGGGGATCCCACCCTGCCCGGGGAGAATCTGGCGGAAAGCAGTCTCAAGGGCTTCCCCCTGGAACGCGCGGAAATGGAAATAGTTAAAACCCTGGTTCGGTGGCACTCTGCTTTTGGCGAAATCAGCCAGGGCGAGATGAATCCCGCGCCCTTGCTGAACGACCTGCGCCGGCGTATTGAGTCCTGGAAAAGGGAGAAGATCATCGCGGCCGACGCGGATGAGGAAGCCCTGCTGCGGGATATTTTAAGCCAGTTAACAGTATTAAATCTGGCCATTGTCAGCGGGGTGGGCAGCGGCCGCCTAAACAATCATTATCTCCGGGAACGGTTGGCTTTCAGCCGGCCTGAAAATTTAGCCTCTCTGGTCGACATCTACCCCCACACGCGCTTGGCTGGTCTGTTTTCCGGCCGGCCGGCCGTGCCCATTGAAGGATATTCCACGCAGAATGACATCGTCGGTTCGTTCGACCCGGTGTATCAGGAAATGTACGGCCAGCTGGATGAGGCGGACCGAGATTTGCTGGTCCGGGCGGGCAAGCACATCCAGTTCAAAAAGGCGGCCTTCCTGTTCCGGAACATGCAACCCCGCGAAAAGGCGCTGCTGTATTATCTTATCGTAAAACTCTGGGAAAAATCCGGGAAACGGTTTGACATGGTCCTGTTCAACACGGACCGGAGCGCGGCCTCGCAAGGCCTCAACCGCTGGGCCCAGGAGCAGGGCCTGAGCATACAAAAGATCCAAACCGCGGCCGAGGCCAGCACCAGTTACCTGGGATTGGCCGAAAGACTCCAGTTACCCCTTCAGTACGATGCGGCCAAGAATTGTCTGGAAATCGACAGTTACCTGATCGGCCAACGTTACTCCGAGGCGCTCACCTTCTGGTCCAATCTCCGCCGCCTGGCCCGCTGGGCCCAGCATACCCGGTTTGACATGATGATTACCTATTTCCTGGTGGCCGGTATGGGAGTTTTAGGCTTCCTGCTGACCGGCTGCGCCACTTCCCGGCCCTCCTTTGCCGGATACAATATCGTCCGCCAGCCCACGGTGCTGCCGCGCGTCAACGAAGCGAACCAGGAATACCGCGAGAGCCCGGCGCGGGTGGCGCCGCATGAATTGGTCGAGGCCATCGGCGTGGCCTTCACCTCCGAGCGTTTCCAGATCATGGAAAACGAAATCAAGATCGCCGAAAGAACGCTTGCGCAAACCAGGGCCGGGATGATCCTGCCGCGGGTCACGGCCACCATCGGGACCGCCGGCGGCGTGCGCGAGGACTTCGGGACCTTTAGCCAGCTTGATATTGATGCCGAATGGTCCTGGGACGGCGGCCTGCTCTACCAGACGACCCAAAAGGGCAAGCAGGTATCGGAACACGTGTATCAATTGCGGGCCCAAAAAGGCAAGCAGGTGCTGGATCTGGTTCAGGCCTATTCAAATTTGTGGATGGCCCACCATAAGGCCGATTTCCAAACCGGACTGGTGGAAAAGTCCCAGGCCCTGCTCACGGCCGCGGGCACGGAACAAGCGGAGCGCCTGACCGCCCAATTAAACCTCAATCAGGCCCAAAGCCAGCTGGTGCTGACCCGGCGCGAGATCCTGGACGCGGAAAAGCAGCTGCTGAACCTCGGCCTGTCGCCGGAAGCGGTGCGGGAATTGACCTTTGCCGAGGCCTTCAGCCCGGAAGCCGTGCAGCGGCTGATCAGCCAAGTGTACCGGCAATATCCGGAAGTCACGCTGATCACCCAGAGCGCCCTGGCCGGTCTGGACGCGCAAGCCGAGGCCCTGCAACTGAACGAAAACATCCTGTCCGGCAGCCGCTGGCAGGGACAAGTGGGCCTGCGCCTCAGCCCGGAAGCCTGGGAACCCTACGTGCGGCTTTCATATATCGTGTGGGATAATTATGCCACCGAGTCGGCCCGGGACATGAACCGCTTCAAAGTTTCCCTGCTGGCCAATACGCGGGTGCAGATACGAATGGAAAGCGATTATAACCAATATTTCCATTCGGCCCAGGCGCAGGATCTGGAGCAACTCGTCGCCCAGGCCAAAACCCAGCTGGAGTTCTCCCAAAGGCAGTTTGAGGCGGTTTTCCAGGGATACAGCCAGGGATTCACGGAAAGCCGGGAAGTGGTGAGCACCCAGGAGCAATACTTGACCGACCTGCTGCAGTATCAGCGGTATCAGGCCGAGTTGGTA
>JAUXBQ010000318.1 GCA_030619365.1 candidate division FCPU426 bacterium
CCTGATCGGTCCAAAGAAAGCCTGGACCTTTTCTACAAGTCGCTGGGGCCTGAAAAATGCGGCCAGATCAAGCTGGCGGTGATGGATATGTGGAAAGCATTTGAAAACTCCACGCGCAAGCACGCGCCACAGGCCGCAATTCTATACGACAAATTCCACGTCATGCGCCATCTGGGAGAGGCGCTGGATGCCGTGCGCAAAAGCGAGTACCGCCGGGTTTCCGGCAAAGATCAAAAATTCATCAAGGGGCAGAAATACAACTTGCTGTCCCGTTGGAAAAATCTGGACCTGGACGGCCGCCAAACACTCAAGGAATTGCTCAAAGCCAATCGGCGGCTGAACACCGCCTACGTGCTAAAAGAATCTTTCAGCCAGCTTTGGGACTATTCCTACGCGGCCTGTGCCCGCAAGTTTTTCGACAACTGGAGGGAATCCCTCAAGTGATGGGGGACGTTGTTCGGATAGCTGGTTAAGTAATTTCTCCTATCCGACTATCCGAACAACGTCCCTTCTCACAAGAAGCAGGGGGCGGGGGGAATATTACAGAAAATAAAAGGGGAAATTAGGGGCTTATATTTGGCTCTGGATTCCCGCTTTCGCGGGAATGACAATAATTTTTAAATGAAAAGCCATCCTCCCCTGTCTAATCCTATCAAACAACTCATACCAGGAGGCGGATGAATGACAAAGAGACCCAAACCAGTCACTTTACCTGAAGAAATTATTCAAAACAAAATTTTCCTGATTCGAGGGGAAAAAGTCATGCTGGACCGGGATTTGGCGGCTCTTTATGGTGTGACCACTTTTAATCTAAATAAGGCGGTTAGCCGGAACCTGGACCGGTTTCCACCGGATTTTTCTTTTCGCCTTACTCGTGAAGAATACCAGTCTCTAAGATTCCACTTTGGAATCTTTAAAAAAGGCCAACATGCCAAATACCTTCCCCGGGTTTTTACGGAAAACGGAGTGGCTATGCTATCCAGTGTTTTGCGAAGCAAAAGAGCGGTGTTGGTAAACGTCCAAATTATGCGAGTGTTCACGCAATTACGGCGCATACTTGCTTCTCATCATGAGCTGCGTAGGAAGATTGAGGAAGAGGAAAATGGGTTTCGTGCCGGAACAGAGATGATTTTATGTTTAAACATGAGTTTAATGAGTTTTCAAGTGACCTCAAGTTGGGGAGGCGCCACGGCTAACTACCTGTCTGCCCTGCGGAACCCGACGCCCTGCCCGGCGCATGCTGGGTATGCCGGAAATGCGGGGCCGGGATGAGGATTGCGGGAATGACTGGGTATATTATAAAACTCGCACCACTGGCGCGAGAAAGGAATGTGCGAAATTTGCACATGCTGAATCAGGAATTCCGCGATCCTATCGCTTTCATGCCTTTCTCTCCTCCTCTGCCCAATCGATAAGTTTCCGCCTGAGTTCTTCCTTGGAGGGCAGATAAAGTTGGTATTCTTTAGCATAAATGGATGTATCTTTAGGCAGGGTGATCTTCACCAGAGCATCGTGTTTCTTTTTGCATAAAATGATGCCAATGGTAGGAAGTTCGTCCTTCTTTTTGACATGACGGTCAAAATAATTCACATACATCTGCATCTGTCCAAGGTCCTGATGAGTGAGTTTCCCAATTTTAAGGTCAATGAGTACATAACAGCGCAGTAAACGGTTATAAAAAACCAAATCTATGAAAAATTGTTCCTCATCAAAGGTGAAGCGTTTCTGCCGGGCTTCAAAAAGAAACCCCTTTCCCAATTCCAGCAGAAAATGCTCAAGTTTATCAATAATAGCTGATTCAAGATCGGATTCGGAATATTGCGCTTTTTCATCCAGTCCTAAAAATTCCAGCACATAAGGGTCTTTCAAAACATCTTTCGTTTTGGCAACAGCGTGTCCTCGGGTCGCCAATCTGCGTATTTCCTTTTTATCCCTGCTCAGGGCCAGCCGTTCATAGAGGCCGGAATTAAATTGGCGTTTGAGTTCACGCAAGGTCCAGTTTTGCTGTGTGGCTTCGATCTCGTAAAATGAGCGTTCACTCTTATCCCTAATCGACATAAGAAACACATAATGCGACCAGCTCAACCTCATTTTATCAGACATTACGCGTAACTCATCCGGTATTAAG
>JAUXBQ010000099.1 GCA_030619365.1 candidate division FCPU426 bacterium
GACCGCTTGGCCTCCGACTTCTGGACGTCATGCGCCAGGCTCTGCTCACGGCCGGCGGGCTAAAAGACCTTTGAAAATAAACGAAATTTGCTATAATGATATGAATTTCCGCCAAGGAGTCACCCATGCTGACCATTGATACCCTGATACGCCTGTTGTTTGAAAAGAAAGCCTCGGACCTGCACATTACCTCCCAGGCCAGCCCCAAGCTCCGGATCGACGGCGAGATTGTGGGCACGGAACTGGAAACGCTCAAACCGGAAGCCTGCAATGCCCTGGTATACAGCGTGCTGACTGACGAGCAGAAGGAAAAATTCGAGAGCGAGCATCAATTGACGCTCGCCTTTGGTATTGAGAAAGTCGGCCGGGTCCGGATGAACATCATTAAACAGCGCGGAACTGTGACAGCCAATCTCCGCGGCATTCCCGACGAACTCATGAACTTCGAGGAACTGGGCCTGCCCCCGATTACCGCGGACATCGTTCAGTTGCCCAAGGGGCTGGTGATCGTGGCCGGACCCACGGGTTCGGGCAAGTCCACTACCCTGGCGGCCATGGTGGATTGGATCAACCAGAATAAAGCGGCTCACGTGCTGACCATCGAAGATCCCGTTGAATACTTATATCCCAACCGGAAAGCGATCATCAATCAGCGGGAAGTCGGCGCGGATTGCCGGGATTTCGGGCAGGCGTTGGCGAATGCGCTGCGTGGTGACCCGGACGTGGTGTACATTAGTGAATTGCGTGAACCGGAAACCATCCGGGCCGCCTTGCGCATCGCGAGCACCGGGCACCTGGTGTTTGCCGCGGTGCCCGCCACGGACTCTGTGCAAGTGATCAGCCAGCTGGTGGACGCGTTTGAACCGCAGCAGCAATATTCGGTGCGCATGCAACTGTCCCTGGTTCTACAGGCGATTCTGGCGCAACAATTGCTACCCCGGGGCTATTCCTCGGGCCGGGCCCTGGCCTGCGAAATCCTGATCCCCACCTCGGCCGTGCGCAACCTGATTCGGGAAGAGAAAGAGCATCAGGTCTATTCTCTCATGCAAGCCGGCAGCGAATACGGCATGCAGACCATGAACCAGGCCCTGTTTGATCTGTACCAAAAGCAGCTCGTGACCTATAACGAGATTTTCTCCCGCACTACGGATCCCCGGGATTTGCAGCAACTGGTGAAAGGGACCATGTAACCGGGTATCTTCGCCGCGCTGAAACATTAATCATCCCCGCACTGAAGTGCGGGGTATTGAGGTGACCCTCACCCTGAATCCCTCTCCCTGAAAAGGGAGAGGGGGCGAGGATTCCTTCGTATATTGAAAAAAAAGGAGTGGACGAAGATGGCGAAGTTAGCGAAATCGGAAAGCGGCTTCACTTTTATCGAGTGGGCCATTATGGTGGCCGTGGTGGGAATCATCGCGGCTCTGGCGTTTCCGTACGTGCAGGAAATGCAGGAAAAAGCCCGGGAAGCGGCCACCAAGGCCAACATTGCCGCGATCAAGGCGGCCATCTCCATTTACTATGGCGACCATGAGGGAATCTGGCCGACCACCCTGGACGTCAGCGATAAAACCCCGGGGTATGGTTTTGGCGATTATCTGCGGGTCATGCCCAAAGTCAAGGTGCGGTATCCCGCTGATTCCGCGAAGAACCCGGCAGGGTATTCGGTCACGTATCAATCCTTCGCGGACGAACCCAGCTTGGCCGAGCCCGACACCCCGGGCACGGGGTGGCGCTATGACGGGCCCTTACAATCCAATACCGGCCGGATTTGGGTGAATAGCTCTCTTACTGACTTGAATGGTGTATCCTACACAACCTATGGTTATCAGTAAAGCTCAAGTACACAGTATAGTGCGCTTCCCAGGTATGATTCAGATTTTTGTGATTAACCAACCAAGCGCAAACATCGGAGCCTAGTAGAAAAATCCTTATAAAAAAAGCATTTTTAAGTTAGTCGCATCAAATCGCTGATCTCCGTTTTGTACCAGTCCTGATTTCCTCTTTTTTTTCTTGATTTTTCCGGAATACCCCTTTATAATCCACGAAAAAGGATATAATAGGGTAAATAATAATCTTGGTTGGGATTGACAAAAAACTTAAAAAAACAATTAAATGGTGAATTAAATCTGGCACTGAATGGCGGGGGATAAAGAGGCCCTTTCAATATACGAAGGAATCCTCGCGCTTCAGCGCGGGGTTACATCGCCCCCTCTCCCTGGTAAGGGAGAGGGATTCAGGGTGAGGGTCACCAGAATACCCCGCACTTCAGGGCGGGGATGATTATTGGCAATCAAGGTACGTCTTATCAAGGGCAAGGGGCGTGGTTGCCCGGCGCGGGCAAGGTTCAAACAGGTATGGGTGATCAGCGCGAGGAGGCCGGAGTGTTCGAGTTTCTGAAAAACCGCAACCTGATCGGACTGGACATTGGCACCAACGCGATTAAGGCCGTGCAATTGCGTGAAAAAAGCGATCAGTTTTTCCTCTCCAATTTATCCCTGATGGAAATTCCACCGGAAATTCAGGATGAAGCCGATCCCGTCATGCGGGACGAAATGCTGGCCAAGGTCCTCCGGCAAATGTTCAAGGAAAATAAAATAAAGATCCGCAATGTGGTCACGTCGATCGCGGGCGATTCCGTCATCGTCCGTTACGTCAAACTGCCGAAGATGACTGAGGAAGAACTGAAAAACGTCATTTCCTACGAAGCGGAACAATACATTCCACTCGCAATTGACCAGGTGGTGCTGGACTTTGAAATCCTGGGCGAGGTCGAGGAAGAGGGCGTGCAAAAAATCGAGGTCCTGCTGGTGGCGGCCAAAGAGGACATCATTGATCAACACATTAACGTGATCAAACAGGCGGGGCTCAACCCGGTGCTGATTGACGTGGATACTTTTGCCCTGCAGAACGCGTTCGAGATCAACTACGGGAAAACCGCGGGCGAAACCATTAGTCTCATCAACATCGGCGCCAAACTCACCACCATCAATATCCTGGAAGACGGCGTAACCCACTTGACCCGCGACGTGGCGGTGGCGGGGAACAATTTTACCCGGGAGATCCAACGGGAGTTCGATACCAATTTCGGGGAAGCGGAGGGGTTGAAGGTCAACGACGGCCAGGTTCTGATCGAGTCCGAGGACATCATGCAGATGGAGATTCCCAAAAAAGAGGACGACGCCACCCGCATCGGCGAGGCGATTTCACCGGTGCTGAACAAGCTGGTCGCCGAAATCCAGCGCTCTTTTGATTACTACGAAAGTTCCATTCGCAAGAAACCCGTCTCCCGGATCGTACTGTCCGGCGGGGCCGCCAAGCTGAAAAACCTGGATAAATACCTGGCGGAGAAATTCGACGTCACCGTGGAATTGAACGATCCCTTCAAGGAGATCATCATTCCCGAGAAAAAATTCGATCTGGATTTTATTTCGCGCAATGCCCAGCAATTCAACGTAGGCATCGGCCTGGCCCTGCGGCAGACGGAGTAGATCATGCTCAGAATTAACCTGCTTCCGCTCAAGGTTCGCAAAACCAAGATCGCCGTGCAGCTGTACACGTATTTCCTCATCGCCGCGTCGGTCCTGGGCATCGTTTTAATCCTGTTGTTCCTTAACCTTTTGTTACAAACCCGCCGCCTGGACGCCAAGTTGGAAAAACTGAAAGTGGCCGAGGTCACCCTGGCGGACCAACTCGGCCCTTTGCGGGGATTGGCCCGGCAGGAGCAGCGGCTGGCGGAACTCAAGGACATGATCCGTGTACTGGGCGCCGAACAGGGAATTTGGATCAACATTCTGGACGATCTGGCGGACCAGGTACAGGATGACATGTGGCTGACCCGGCTGGCGTCCGAGCGGAAACAGGAGGCCGATCCGCTGCGCTTGACGCTTGCAGGCGAAGCGTTTCATAAAATCTCGGTGGCGGATTTTCTGACCATGCTGGAGAATTCCACGCGCTTTGCCGAAGTCAGCCTGGAGGACCTGTCTGAAACCATGGTGGGTGGAACACCCCAGGTTCAGTTTAAACTCAAAATGCGCTACGCCGACTTGCAGGCTCCGGCCCAGGCCCGGCAACCATGAATCGAGATGTTCTGAACTACATCATTTTCGGCGCCGTGGCCGTGCCGGTGATTGTGTTGTATTGGATTTTCGCGTATCTGCCGCAGGCCCAACGACTAGCCGAAAGCAAGCAGGCGGTGGTCGCCCAGCAGGCCGAACTGGCCCGGGAGCAGGAGATGCTGATCCATTTTGACGAGCTCTCGGACCGGGTGGTGCGGATCGATCTTGAGATGCAGGCGGTGGAAGCGCAATTTCCCGGCCAGCCACGCATTCCGAAGCTGCTGCGGGACGTCACCCGGGTGGCTACGGCCTGTGACCTGCGCAACCTGCAGTTCGCGCCCCAGCCGCTGATTGACAAGAAAACCCACGCTGAGCAGCCGGTGCGCATCACGGGGACCTGTCACTACCACAATCTGGGACGGTTTATCAACCAATTGGCCGATCTGCCGCGATTGGTCGTCGCCCGAGACGTGCAGATCACCGGGCGGGATAAAACCGGCAAGACGGAATCCCTTTCCGTCAGTCTGACGTTGGTGATCTATGTACATAAAGCTCAGTAAATACCTGGCGCTGTCAGGCCTCCTGTTGCTCGTGGCGGTCGTCCGGTTGCCCGCTCTGGATCAGCCCTCGCCTTTCCCGGCCATGCGCCCGGACCAGACCGCGTCCTACGCAGCCAAGGACCGGCGCGATCCGTTCGTGCAGCCCCGGTCCGGCCGGCTGCAGAACGTCATGGAGAACGTGAACATTGAAAACCTGCGACTGACCGGCGTCATCCGAAATTCCCAACGGACCCTGGCCCTGTTTGCTTCGCGCACAGGACCCCAATTTGGATATTTGCTCAAGGACGAGAAACTTTACCGGGAGAACCAGCAACCGGTTCCCGGAATTACGGGAAAAGTGTATAATCCAAAGAAGGTGATTTTGAAACAAGGTGACCGGCAGATCATCTTTACGCTCCGCTGAGCGCGGGGCGCCGTCACCGGTGGAAAGGAGTGGCAGTTTACCCATGCCATCACAGGAAAGAAGGGACACGCAAGCGCTGATCGCGCGTTTGTTCATTACCGGGTTCCTGGCGGCCGGAATCCTGCTGGGTTCGGGGAGCCCACTGCCCGTGCACGCGGAGAACGGCGAGGACGACTGGTCTGCCCGCTTGACGCGCATCCAGGTTCAGTCCAGCCACGGCTTGCCGGTTGTGAAAATCACCACCAGCGGACGGGTCGCGAGTTCCATCAGTTACCTCAACAATCCCGACCGCCTGCTGCTCAAGGTGCGGGATACACTGCTGACTTGGAAACCCGCCACCTTGACCGTGAACCAGGATCCTATACTCCGGATTCGCAGCGCCCAGCATGACACCGATGCCTGGGTGGTGTTGGATCTGGCGGAGCCGGCCAAGTGGAACCGGGAAACCCATGCCAGCGGGATCACCCTGCGAATGCGCGGAGCGGCCCGGACGGCCCGATCCGAGCCCCGCGCCGAACCGGTCCGCAGCCAAGCGCGGGTAAAACCCGCGCCCAGCCGTGGCCAGCGCCCGGATCAGGCGGTCTACCAGGTCGTGGACGTGGCAGCCGAAGATCAGGGAGGGAAGACTCGCCTGACCGTAACCACGGACGGCCAGGCCCGCTACCGGGTGGAGCGCGAAAAGAACGGGAAGCGGCTGCTCGTGAAACTCTACGGTGCGACGCTGTCCTGGCGAGCCTCCTCCCTGCGGCAGGGCGCGATTCGCCGGGTGCGGGTCCGGCAGCAGCAGGAAGCCGGTGAACCCCTGGTCCGGCTGACCGTGGACCTGGTCGCCTCCACGCCGTATCTGGTATTCAAGGAGCAAAACCAGGTGGTGGTGGAATTCAACAATCCCGGCACGCTGGAACGGGGAGGGCAGAGACGTGGCAACATTAACACCCGGGTATCGGTGGATCTGCAGAACGCGGATCTGGGCGGCGTGCTGCGGGCCCTGGCCCAGGACGCGGGTTTTGACCTGGTCCTGACGCCGGCCACGGAAAACCTGACCGGCGCGCAAGCCCAGGTAACACTCTCCATCAACCAGCAGCCCCTGCGCCACGTGTTGGATTTTATCCTCAAACCCAAGCAGCTTTCCTATGTGGTGAGCGGCAATACTCTGCGGATCGGGTTGGCTTCGAAATTTCCGCTGGAGACCCGGGTGTTCACCCTGAAAAATCTGGAAGTCAAGGAATCAAACATCGCGGCCTCCCTCGAATCCGGGTTTACCGAGGGCGCCAAGGGTAAAGTGGTGGTGGATGATTACGGCAACCGCGTGATCGTTACCGCGATTCCCAGCGACCTGGCCGCCGCGGCGGAAGTGATTCGCAGCATGGACCGGGAACGCCAGCTGGTCACCCGGACCTTTGTACTGAGTTATACCCAGGCCGCCAAAATCAAGCCGCTGCTACAGTCCTTGCTCTCCTCCCTGGGCTCCATTCGCGAGAACCAGGGAGAAAATTCACTGGTGGTTTCCGATATTCCGGGAAACTTGAACCAGGTGGCCCGGATGGTCCGGAGTCTGGATACCAAGGCGGACCAGATCATGATCGAGGCCCGCATCGTGGAAGTGTCCCTGAAAAACCAGACCGACCTGGGGGTCAGTTGGAACGTGTTGCGGACCAGCCCCGGCGCCAATACCCAGGCCAGCGTCAGTTCCCATCCCGCGGACGTGGGCGCGGAAGGCAAACTGACCATCGGGACCCTGCAAACGGGCTGGGATCTAAACACCACCCTGTCCGCTCTGGAATCCAAGGGGCGGGTGAATATCATTTCCAATCCCCGCATCGCCACGTTGAACAATCAAAGCGTGACACTGAAGGCCAGCCAGAACATTCCCTACCAGACCAGCACGATCAGCAACGGTGTGGTCTCCAATGTGGTCAATTACCTGGAATTGCCCATCACCCTGATCGTGACGCCGCGGATCACCAAGGACCGCCACGTGATGCTGAGTCCCATGACCGTCACTGTGACCACCGTGGTAAAAAAGGGGTCGCCGCCCACCACCAGCACGCGGTCTGCCACCACCCAGATGCTGGTGGCAGACGGCGAGACCATCGCCATCGGCGGCATGGTCCGGGATGAGGAAAGCGTGAACGAGTCCAAATTTCCCTTGCTGGGCGACATCCCCCTGCTGGGGTTTCTGTTCCGGAGCACGGTGGCCGTCAAAAACAAGGTGGAACTGATCGTGTTCCTGACCCCGCACATACTGGAATAACCACCTGATCCCTCCCCTGCTCCTGGCTGGCACGCGGAGCGTATGTTACAGAAAGTAGGTTTTGCTCATGCTTCGATTTCTCACTGCCGGAGAATCACACGGTCCGGCCCTGACCGTGATCGTGGAAGGCCTGCCGGCCGGGCTAAAGCTCACCGCCGCGCAAATCAACACCCAGCTCTCTCGCCGTCAAAAAGGATTCGGCCGGGGCGACCGCATGCAGATCGAGCAAGACCAGGTGGAGATCACAGCCGGTCTCCGCCACGGGCAAACGTTGGGTTCTCCCCTGTGCCTTGTCATTCACAACCGCGATTGGAAAAACTGGCAGGACAGCCTGCGGGCCGAGGGACCGGCGCCCCGGGACCTGCAGCGCCTGGTCCGGCCGCGCCCCGGACACGCGGATCTGGTCGGCGCGCTTAAGTACAACCGTTATGATTTTCGCGACATTTTGGAACGGGCCTCGGCCCGGGAAACTGCGGCCCGCGTCGCAGCCGGGGCCGTAGCCAGAGTCCTGCTGCGGGAACTGGGCGTGAGTCTGGGCTCCTGGGTGGAACGCATTGGACCCGTCGCTACGAAACCGTCGGCCTTGTTGCCCCGGCAATTGGCGGCTCAAGCGGAAAAATCCGACGTGCATTGCCCGGAGGCCCGGATTGCCGGGCGGATGAGAACTGAAATTATCAAAGCCCGGAAAGCCGGAGATACCCTGGGCGGTGTTTTTAGGGTATCAGCCTGGGGCCTGCTACCCGGCCTGGGGAGCCACGTGCAATGGGACCGGCGGTTGGATATGCGCCTGGCCGGCGCGATCATGAGCATTCCAGCGATCAAAGGTGTGGCTTTCGGCCTGGGGTTCGAGGCCGCGGCCAGCCGGGGGTCAAAGGTTCACGATGTGATTACCTTTTCCCGCAGCGGCTATGGCCGCCGAACCAACCACGCGGGCGGCGTGGAAGGCGGCATCAGCACGGGGCAGCCCCTGGTGGTCCAGGCTGCTATGAAGCCGATTTCGACCTTGCGCAAACCCCTGGCTTCCGTGGACATCCGCAGCAAGAAACGGCTTAGGGCCGGCTATGAACGCTCCGACGTTTGTGCGGTTCCGGCCGCGGCAATCGTGGGAGAGGCCATGGTCGCCATGACGCTGACCGGTATTTACCAGGAGAAATTCGCGGGAGACGCGCTCTCTGAAATGCTCGCCAATGTCAGGACCTACCGGCGGTATCTGGCTAAGCGATGAAGGGCTTGGTCCTGGTGGGATTTATGGGCACTGGCAAAACCGCCGTGGGGCGGACCCTGGCCACCCGGCTCCAGTCCGAATTCGTGGATACTGATGATATGATTGTGCAGCGGGCCGGCAAACCCATATCCGATATATTCGCCCAAGACGGGGAGCCCCGTTTTCGCCAGTTAGAGACCGAGATGTTGGCCGTCCTGGCCAAAGAGCCGAACCCGCGGCGGGTCATGGCCACGGGCGGCGGCATTGTGTTGGCCGAAGAGAATTGGCCTTGGTTGCGCCGGCTGGGAGACGTGGTGTGCCTGACCGCGAAACCGGAGACCATCCGGAGGCGGGTGGGACTGGCCCAGGACCGGC
>JAUXBQ010000152.1 GCA_030619365.1 candidate division FCPU426 bacterium
AAGATGGGACTTGTTACGATTTTTTCAACGTCTAATGCAGGTAAAAAAACGGTTTTCGGTCTTGTGCTGGCAGCCGGGTTGCTGCTGGGAAGCGTTGCTTGCCAAGCGCTGGATCGCGGTCCCATCATTGCCAACAATATACTGGGCGGCGCGGGCGCAGGGGTGGCGGCCGGTTTGGCCGCCGGCACACTGGCTTATGGATTGGATAACAATCGCAATCCGGAGTTGTTGTTATCCGGCGCGGTTTACGGATTTTTAGGCGGCGCGATTCTGGGAACCGGCGTTGGAATTTACGAAATTTCCACAGGTACGAATGATACGGGTTTTACCGTATCGGAATATGTGGTCGGCGGCACGGGCATCGGCGCCTTGCTGGGTTTGGTCGTGGCGACTATTCCATATATGAAGGACGGAGACCCGGAGGATTTCACCATTGGCTTGGGCCTGGGCGGCGTGATTGGCGCGGCTTTTGGCCTGGGTTTCGCAATTATCGATATCAACTCGAGATCAACGGGCGGAGACGACCTGTTACTTTCAGGACGGATCGGGATTGAACTCGAAACCGAGTACCTGCCGCCCGTGGTTCTGGAAATGAAGCGGGAACCGGTATTCTTGTGCCGGCTGATGAGGGTTTCTTTTTAAGATTGGGTTTGGCCCAGGCGGTCGGTGGTTCCCAACGCTTGTTAAAAACCACCCTAATTTGGAAGGAGGTGAAAAGCATGAGAATTGATGAGATGGTAAAATTTTCAATGGTAACGGTCTTGGTATTCGCTATGGTGGGGATGGTCGGTTGCGGCGGAAAGAAAGAGATCCAGCCTGAACCCACGCCCGAAGTGGTGGCCGAGCCCGAACCAGAACCGGAGATGGAGCGGTATTCTGTTATACAGGGAGACACGCTCTGGGATATTTCCGGCCAAATGGATATCTACGGAGATAATTTCCAGTGGCCCTTGATATTCAAAGCCAACCGCGACCAAATCGAGGATCCTGATATCATTGAAATTGGCCAGGATCTGGCAATCTCTCGTGAGTTCAGCCAGGAAGAAGTGGAAATGGCGATCGAGAACGCCAGACGGACGCCGCGATATGTGCCTCACACTCAGCCGCGCAGAACCTTGCCGATTGAGTACTAGACCTTGCCCGAGATGAAAAAAGGGACCCGTCGTGGGTCCCTTTTTTCATCTCGACACGGGCGGGCCCTTGGGCCGGCCTGTGCCTTGGTCCGGCTTGCGAAGGAGCATCCGATACCGATTGAGTAAACCAACCTTGCGCGCACGTTCAGCGGTCCTACACCCTTCCCCCTCTTCACCGGTGAAGTACAACCCCTGCTGTCTACAACTTGAACCTGGCGATTTACGGCGGTCTGCGAACCTCCGGAGGAACGGGTGATCATGGCCATCTTTATTCGCTCCGACTATGCCGGCGCACGCGGCCAGGAAACCGCGGTGAAGCGTTTTTTGCAATGCGGCCTGCGAAAACTCCGCATGCCCGACGCGGACGTCTCGGTGGTCCTGACCACGGACGCCGCCATCCGCAAGCTCAACCGGTTCCACCGCGGGATCGACCGGGCGACAGACGTTTTGTCCTTCGGCATGCGGGAGCGGCGCCGCCGGACGGATCCCTTGCCACCGCACCCCGAGGTGCTCGGCGACCTGGTAATCTCTCTACCCACGGTCCGGCGGCAGGCCAAGGACCTGGGGCGGCCCTTTCAGGCGGAATTGAAAATGATGCTTGCGCATGGCTTGCTGCACCTCCTGGGGTACGTGCATACCGGCCGGGTCCCTAGTTTACGAATGGAGACTTTGCAAACCGCGCTGCTGGCGGCTTGCGAGGGGAAATGAGGCGGGCGTGGACGTTCTGATCGCGGTTGATCTCATCGTGCTGGGCATCCTATTTTTCTTCTCCGGATTTTTCTCGGCCAGCGAAACCGCCCTCATGGGCCTGGGACGCACGCGCCTGGCGCAGGCCATAGAACGGGGGGGCGAGGCCGGCAAGGCCCTGGAAACCTGGAAAACCGATCCCAACCGCCTGCTCACCACCATCCTGATCATGAACAACGTGGTCAATATCAGCGCCACCACCATTGCCGCGTTCCTGGCCGTGCACATTTCAGAAATGTTCGGACTCAACCGGGGTCAAATGGGCGCGCTGGTGGCGGCCCTGGTCACCCTGATTATCATTATTTTCGGGGAAGTGACGCCCAAGGTCCTGGCCATTCACAAATCGGAATCCCTGGCCTTGTTGGTTATCCGGCCGCTGGTGTTTCTAGCCAAGATTCTCCACCCGGTCAGCCGGTTCCTGGTTCTGACCGCCAGCCTCTTTCTGCGCCCCTTTGGGCTTAAGCCCGGGGATTCGATCCCCATGGTCACGGAGGAGGAGATTCACACCCTCATCCAGATGGGGGCGGACGAAGGCGTTCTGGAGGACCAGGAACACCAGATGATTCACGGCGTGATCGGTCTGGGCGAGACCCAGGTTCGCGAGGTCATGGTCTCCCGGACGGAAATGGAATGCATCAACGCGGCCGACCACATGGAACGGATCATCAACCAGATCGTCCAGGCCGGCTACTCCCGCATGCCCGTGTACCGGGACAACGTGGATAACATCGTCGGCGTGGTCTATACCAAGGACATTATTTCGGTCCTGGAAAACCGGGAACTCATCGTGCTCCAGGATATTCTGCGGCAGCCGTATTTTGTCCCGGAGACCAAGAAGGTTGACGAATTGCTGCACGAGTTTCAGCGCGGTCGGCTTCACTTGGCTATCGTAGTGGACGAATACGGCGGGACCTCGGGCCTGGTCACCCTCGAAGATTTGATCGAGGAGATCGTGGGAGAAATTCGCGATGAGTACGACATCGAGGAGAAAAATATCGAGAAAACCGGCGACACCCTCTGGGTGACGGACGCCCAGGCGGATGTCATGGAAGTCAACGACGCCTTGGAAACCAATCTGCCGGACATGAAGGATATCAACACCATCGGCGGGTTTATCAGCCATTTGCTTGGACACCTGCCGAGACAGGGCGAACAAGTCGTTTACCAGGACCTGCATTTCACTATTTTGGCGGCCAGCAGCCGGAAGATCGAAAAAATCCAGATCCGGAAACTGGACGCGTCCCTTGATCTGGATCCTCCGGCCGAAAAAAAGGAATGATTCCCGGTGCTACGGAACTGGCCTGGGCGGTTTGCGCCCGGGAGCCCGGCCACCTGCTGCTCCTGGGTGGGCACAGCCTGGCGTTTTGCGCGCGTTGTACGGCGTGGTACGGGGGGATGGGGCTGACCGCAGTCGTGCTGCTGTTGGCGCGACGGGGGCGGCGGATGCAGCTGTCCGGGCGAATGGTTTCTTTAGGCGCAATCGGCTTCCTCGTGCTCATGGGAATGGACGCCTTGCTCGACGGCCTGGGCTGGCGCAATGCCTCCCTCCTCAGCCGCGTCGCGAGTGGCAGTCTGGCCGGCGCGGGCCTGCCACTGCTCCTACTGCCGCTCTTGGCGGGCCTGAGTCCCCGGCCGGAGAAATTACCCCTGTGCAACTCGTGGGAAGCCCTGGGATTGGGGATGCTGAGCGGCCTCCAGGCTGTTTGCCTGGCGCTCAGTCCGGGCTGGACGGGCGGGCTGGCCCGGGCAGCGGCCGTTTATTTCACCGGCGTGGCTATGGTGGGAATGGGATTCCTGCTGTACTCAGCCAGCCGCCTGGTCCTGGCCTGGCTTGCGCACCGGCGGCCGTTTGATTCCTGGTGGGGAGCCTGGCTCCTGGCCGGTACGGTCATGGCGGTTTTATACGTCTGGCATACGCTGGCGGCCGGGTCCGGGGGATGAATCGGCAGGAAAAACCTGATTTTTTTAAACGCCTGACCGGAATTTATATTGACTTTGGATAAAATCAATGCTAGCTTAAATAAAAATTATAAATCCAATGGAAACAGGGGGTAAAGAATGGCTGGTTTTCTGAGAAATTACTACGAAACAGGAAAAAGGGTTATTGTAAAGCCGGTGGAGTTTTTTAAGGAAATGCCGGTCACCGGTGGTTATAAAAACCCCTTAATCTTCGCGATTATCACGGCGGTGATTATGGGCGTGGGCTTGACTGTTATTACTTTGGGTGTCGGTTTTCTCGCCATCATTTTTGCACCGATTGCAGTTGCCATCAGTATTTTTCTTGCCGCCCTGCTGTTACTCATTTGCGCGAAAATCGTTGGTGGAACTGGAACATATGAAGGTACCTTGCGCGTGGCGGCTTACGCCAACGTGGTCAACATTATCGGCTGGATTCCAATCGTTTCCGTCGTCGGTTCAATTTACGGGCTTATCCTCACGGTGCTTGGCATGAAGGAAGTCCATAAATTGTCCACTGCCAAGGCGATTATCGCAGTCGCTATTGCCATTGCCATTGTTTTCGTGATTGTGGTTCTGCTCGCGATTATCGGCATTGGGATCACGGGGTACGTTCCGGCCGGCTAAGCACCCGGTTGTTCAACGCGAGTCGATTATTCTATTCAAGAACCACGCCTCCCATTTAGCGGGGGCGTGGTTCTTCCGTATTGGGGGTTGTTATGGTAACCACCCGGCGAAAATCAGGCACGCGGCCCAGCCTTGATCCCGGCCCGGCCGGCGGATTGCAAGCTCCCCGCAGCTGGCTGAAAGTGCTGGCCTATGCCGTTGCGCTGTTTCCACCTACCGGTTTTTTATTGGGCGTCATTTACTATCCGCAAGCCGAAGCCGAGGCCGCGCGTTTTGGCCGGAATTGCATGATTCTGGCCGCTCTGGGACTGGTGGGGCTGTGTTTTTGCTGGGGGGCGTCGGGCATATTCAAGGGCCTGCAGGCAGCCGGCACCAGCGGTGCCGGCAACGGCTATTATTAGGTCATGGCCGTGCCCAGCTTTCGCACTTCCGCCATCATTCTCCGGACCTATGATTATGCCGAAGCGGACCGCATTCTGGTTTTGTTCACTGAGCGCGAAGGGAAACTGCGCGCCATGGCCAAGGGCGTGCGCAAGCCGCGCAGCCGGATGGCGGGCAGCCTGGGCTTGCTTTCCCGGGCCGAACTGCAGATTCACGGCCAGGCTCACCGGGAATTGTTTCTTGTGACCCAGGGACAGCTCTTGACCGCGTATCCCCGGCTCAAATCCGATTTGTCCGCCCTGGCGCGGGCCGCCCGCTGCGGGGAACTGGTGGATCGCCTGACCCCGGACCGGCAGCCGCAGCCCGAAGTGTTCAACTTGTTTAGCGAGGCGCTGGGCAAGTTGGAAGAGGGACAATCGCCGGCCGTGGTCGGCGCGTGGTTTGAGATTCGTTTGCTGGAAAAAAGCGGATACGGTCCCCGGCTCGCGGCTTGCGGAACCTGCGGGCGCGAGCAAGGAACCATGGCGTACGCGCCCGAGCGAGGCGGCCTGGTTTGTGGCCAGTGCCGGCCGGGCGGGCAGCCGGAAATTTCTGCGGGCGGGCGGCGGCTGCTGGAAAAGCTACGGAACCTTGCAGCCCGCCGGCTGGGCCAGCTTCGCCTGAGCGCAGCCATGGAAGCCGAAATTTCCACTCTTTTAGACAGCGCCCTAACGTACCAAGTGGGACGGCGGCTTAACACCGACAAATTCAGGGCTGCGGTGGCCAAACTGGAGAAGCGCGCGCCGATTTGCACGTAGGGGCACGATACCCTGATCGATAAATCCAATGCATTTGTTTGTGCTGTAGGGAACGGTCGCGACCGTTCCCTACGCTCGCTGGTTGTATCGTGTTTTACAAATGGGGGAAATGTCATGACCTTTCAGGACATCATTCGCAGTCTGCAAATATTCTGGGCTGGGCAGGGCTGCCTGCTCGTTCAGCCGTATGACCTGGAAAAAGGTGCCGCCACGTTCAACCCGGCCACCTTTTTGCGCGTGTTGGGGCCGGAACCCTGGGCTTCGGCCAATGCCGAGTCCTGCCGCCGGCCCAAGGACGGCCGTTACGGCGAAAATCCCAACCGGGGTCAGCACTATTATCAATTCCAGGTGGTCATTAAGCCATCCCCGCCGGATATCCAGAACCTGTACCGTAAAAGCCTGGAAGCGTTGGGCCTCAGGATCGAGGAGCATGACCTCCGGTTTACCGAGGATGACTGGGAATCGCCCACCCTGGGCGCCAGCGGGTTGGGCTGGCAGGTCTGGCTGGACGGCCTGGAGATCACGCAATTCACCTATTTCCAGCAGATGGGAGCCATTGAGCTCAATCCCGTGACCGTGGAAATCACATACGGACTGGAACGAATCGCCATGTTTCTCCAGGGAGTGAACTCCATGTTCGATATCGAGTGGGGCCAGGGTGTGCGCTACGGCGAGTTATTCCGGGAAAACGAAATTCAATGGTCCAAGTTCAATTTCGAAGCTTCGAATCCGGAAGCGCTGTTTGAGTCCTTCAACCGGGCGGAACAGGAGACCCAGCGCCTGCTTGACCTGGAATTGGTTTTGCCGGCTTATGATCATTTGGCGCATAGTTCCCATTGGTTCAACCTGCTGGACGCCCGCGGCTCCATATCCGTGACCGAAAGGGTCGGATACATCGGCC
>JAUXBQ010000097.1 GCA_030619365.1 candidate division FCPU426 bacterium
GGGCAAGCTGAAAGCATTCCCGTGTGTAATAGCGGTTCTGGGTCAGGGTAATTGGCAGGGATACGGCCAGGAAAATCACATCATACGCTGGCCGCGTGTTTTTCAGAAATTGGCGGCCATCCTGCTCGTGCACAATCAAGCGAGGATCTGGAAAGGGCGAGTCGGACGCGGGCAGCCAGTATTGGCGGAGCAGACGGACCAGCCAGGGATCCAGTTCCACGTAATCCAGGGATTCCACAGGATGCTGCAGAATTGCGGGGAGGAATTCGCCGGCACTGCCGATGAGCAATACCTGGCGGGGAGAGGGATGAAAGAGCAGGGAGAGGTGAATGGTGTTTTCGATCCTGGCCTGGTCCGGATACGGGAAAGTCAAGGTGGGCAGGCCGTCGAAGAAAAAAGCGCGGGAGTGTTCCTGGTCCGCGACCACGTGCTGGCCGTAGGGCGACTGGTACACGGCCTGCAGGTGATGGCCCGGATACAGGGCCTCCTGGGTCCGGAGTTCCAGGCTGGGCGCGTAGCGCCAGCCCAGGAAAATGGCCAGGATCGCGGCAGCCAGGCTCAGCAGTTTTTCGCGCCTCCTGGGAAACAGTCCGCCGGCAGTTAGCACGGACAGGACTAAAAATCCAGCCCCCAGGGGCAGGGCCGCCAGGCGCAGCAGTAGCAGGCCGGTGAAAACCAGGCCGCCGAGCAGGTAGCCCAGGGCTTCCCACAGGTAGATCCGGGCTGCCGGATATTTGCCGGGCAGAGATTCGGCCCAGCGCACGCCCAGCGCATATTGCGCGCCGATGAATATTCCGAGCGGAATGAAAATCAGGCCTGAACTGAAAAACAAAATCGTCAAGGAGAGGCCTTCGCCGGGCAAAACCCCGAGCAGGGAGCGCAAGTACCGGATGAAAAAGAGCATGCCCTGGGCATAAGCGCCGATGCCCAGAAACGTCAACCCGAGGCTGCCCCGGAGCGGCAGGCGGGCCAGCCAGGCCGGGCGCCCGGCCAGCCAGCTGCCCGCGGCCACGCCCAGCAGCCATTGGGACAACATGACGCCGATGGAAATCTCGTTGCCCTGAAAAACCACCAGCAGTTCGCGCAGCAGGAGGGTTTGAATTGAGACCGCGATGAAACCAGCCAGGAGGAAAACCGCGTTCAGCATGAGACAGGCACCCAAGAGTGGAATGTGAGACCAAACTAGGCCCATTATACCCGGCCAAGAGGGAATTGAACCTATAAAACTGTCCGGGATTCAGGTATAATCGCCTTGAAGTCCAATTGATATAAGAATCGATCTTCGCTTCATTTTATGAGCCACAGGGCGGCGGCAACAAGTCAGGGAATCTGTTTTTTCCTTAATTCTCATCCCAACCAGGGCGCAAGACTTGGTAAAAACAGACCACCTGCCTTGTCGTTAATGGCATACGGTAAATTGTTATTTGCGAAAGTCGAGGGGTTATTCAGTTTTATGTTGATCAAGCTTATCCGCCTGATTCTCATTGCCTGCACTTGCGTCAGCTTGCCCCAGATATCAATAGCCCGGGATAAAGAAGCTATGCATTACGAAAAATTGCTGAACGGGGATGTGCAGTGCCTGCTCTGCCCCCGGGAATGCGTGCTCGCGGAAGGGGAGAAGGGCTACTGCCGGGTTCGGATGAATAAACAGGGCAAGCTGGTTGCCCTGACCTATGCCCAACCCTGCTCGGTGAACATCGATCCGGTGGAGAAAAAACCGCTTTTTCATTTCCTGCCCGGCACGCCCACCCTCTCCATTGCCACGGCCGGCTGCAACCTGCGCTGTGTGTTTTGCCAGAATTGGAGCATAGCCCATGCCGAGCCCGAGGATATCCGCACCCAGACCCTGTATCCCAAGGACGTGGTGCGCCTGGCCCGCAAGCGGGAGTGCCCGTCCATCTCCTATACCTACAGCGAGCCCACGGTGTTTTATGAATACATGTACGACACGGCCTGGCTAGCCAAGCAGCATGGCGTTCGCAGCACGATCATTACCTGCGGCTATATCAACCCCCTGCCTTTGGAAAAATTGTGCGAGGTCATCGACGCGACCCACGTCGATTTGAAAGGCTTTACGGACAAGACCTACCGTTTGATCGCGGCCGCGAAATTGAAACCCCTGCTGGACGCCCTGCGGATCTATCATAAAAACAAGGTCTGGTTGGAGGTAGGCTACCTGGTCATCCCGGGCCTGAACGACGGCCGCCAAGAGATCAGCGCCATGTGCGCGTGGGTGGTCAAAAACCTGGGGCCGGACGTGCCCGTGCATTTTTTGCGTTTTTTCCCCAACCACAAACTGACCAAGCTCCCGCCCACGCCGGTCAGCACCCTGGAAAAAGCGGCCAAGATCGCCCAACGCGCCGGTGTGCGTTACGTCTACGTGGGAAACGTGCCAGGGCATGAACTCAATCACACGTACTGCCATCACTGCGGAAAAATCGTGATCAAGCGCAAAGGTTATTTTATTGAGGAATTGAACCTGGTAGAAGGAAAATGCCGATATTGCGGGCAGTCGATACCTGGGATCTGGAAATAATTCGATGCCCGCACTATTCCCGGGAAACCCGGTACCAAGAACCCGTTATTCGGACAACTTCAGGATCATGCCGGTTTTGCGGGCGCGCTCGTAGGCCAGTTGTACCAGGAAAAAAATAATCACCATAAAAAGCAAGGACAGGCTGAAGCCCTTAAGCAAGGGGTGGGCAAAGGTCAGGGGGAACCCGTAGCCGGCGCGGAAATACTCCAGAAAATACGTCAGCGGAAGCCAGGCCGCGACATTGATCAGGATTTTGGGTAGATAGGTCACCGGATAGTAAATCCCGCAGACCAGCATCATCAGGACCGCGGCGATCCAGGCGATGATGTCAATGCGCTGGCCGAAGAGCAGGATGAACAATTGCACCAGCATGCCCAGGAGCAGGGCGCTGCAGAATACTCCGGCCAGGGTGAGCGCCACGATGGGCCAAGCCGGCAGCTGGAAGTTGAACGCCAGCCGGGCGATCACCAGGAGCAAACCAAACGATAGAGACCCGCGCAGAATGCCGAAGGCCCAGGAACCGGCGATGTAATCGTAAGTCTTTACCGGCGCCATAAAAGTTTGCTTAAGGCTCTTGGACCAGACGTCGTATAAAAACCCATAGGCCACGTCGAGTTGTGTCACCTGCAGCACCCCGCCCACGATCGCCCCGGTCAGCAGGAAAAACAGCAATTCCGGCCGCAGCTCTAAAAAGGTGCCCATGATCCCGATGGAGATGATCTGGATAACGGGCCAGAACAGGATTTCCGCAAAAGTGAAAAAACTTTTAATTGCGAACAAAGCGTTGCGGTAAGCGAACGCCAGGATTCTATTCGTGAGCCAGCGCAAGGAAAGCCTCCTCGAAATTTTGCGTGTTGGTCTGCTTTAGCAATTCCTGCCGGGTGCCCAGGGCCGTGATCCGGCCGGCCTTGATAAAAGCAATGCGGTCGCACATTTCCTCGGCTTCTTTCATGTAATGCGTGGTCAGCAGAATGGTTTTCTTTTTTTCGGCCTGGATCTGCTTGATGTATTTCCTGATTTTAATGGAAATGTCCGGGTCCAGTCCGATGGTGGGTTCGTCCAGCAGCAGGACTTCCGGGTCATTGATCAGGGCCTTGGCCAGGGCCAGGCGCTGCTTGTTCCCGGTGGAAAGCTCGTCGTAGCGTGTATAGCGATTTTCGGTAAGTTCCAGGGCGGCGAACAACTCCTCCCGCTTGTGGAGATACTTCTCTTTCGGCACATTGTAGAGCAGACGGTAAAAGTTCATGTTTTCCGTCACGGTCATGCACCAGGGAAAATTGGGATTGCCGGAGCACATGTTCATCCGCTGCTTGAGCGGCAGGCGAAACCTGCGCGTCACCTGCTGGCCCAGTACTTCAATTTCACCGCCATCCGGCACCAGCAAGCCCATCAGAATATTCAGGAGCGTGGTCTTGCCCGCGCCGTTGGGGCCGAGGATGCCGAAAATCTCACCAGGCCGCACGGTAAACGAAATGTCGTCCAGGGCCTTGGTTACACGAGGGCGCAGCATTCCGGAGCGAAAGGTTTTGCATAGGTTGCTCACCGAAATCGCGGGGTCCGGCAGGTTGGTGCTCATCCATTTGGTCCACATAGGAAAAGCATCATAGCAAAGGGCATTTTGGGGAGTCAATTGAATAAGAGGGCAAACAAGGGCCGCTGAAATTAATCTGAAAGGATTTCCCCCTTTTTCGGTCCAATTGTGATGGGAATTGCCGTTGACAGAAACATTCCCATATTACACAATGTGGAGGCTAAAAATGAGCGAAGAAGGGAAGATTACCATGAACGAGTTCAAAATGGTGGTGGAACGGTTCGAAGAAAACCAAAAGAAGATTGTCGAAGTCGTGAATTACCGGTTCGACAAATTGGAAAGCCGGCAAGACAAGACGGAAGCGAAAACCGATTCCATGATGGAGCAAATCGCCTTGCTGCACGAAGGGCAAACCGAAATCAAAGCCGAATTGCGCAGCGGGCTGAAGGATCGGGTAACCTACTCGGATTTTGCAAAGTTGGAAAAAAGGGTCGTGCGTCTGGAAAACAAAGTGGCTTGAAAGCCGCATACCATAGTTATTCGAAGCGGGGCGTGCAATTTAGCATGTCCCGCTTTTTAATGTGTTATCCGTGAATTCCCTGCATGTGCAGGGCAAGCCCTGGATTTAATCACAAATTTATTTCTGCCTTTTTCCAGACGAAGTCGCTGCCGTGGCGGCCTGACTTCGAAGGCGACTTCAACGGCGGCATCCAGAGTCCGCCATCATCCTTATGGGGTGGGTGATATTCGCGGTTCCTCGCAATGCGCTCCAGCCGCGCTCCCTTGTCATCTGCCAAATAGTCATAGCCGATGGTCTGCATCCGGCGTTCTGGATCCAAATGATTATAAAGAGCCGCCCTCGCCTTGCGCCGTTCCGGCGTTAGCATTTTTAGGTGGTAGAGATTGAAAGGGGTGTCGTGCAGTCTCGGCTGGGGGATGAACGATGTCCACGAAAGATGCAGGTTGCCTGCCGGCATTACGATTCCGTTGCGGAGCGATAATAAACGCGCTTGGCGTTTCTGCCCCCAAACGCCATCGATGCGGTACTTATGGGGATGGTACATTTCTCGTAATGCGAAGGTGTAAGCGTCGACCTCTTGGTTTTGGACGAGACGGCCGATATGGTCGGTCAACACCGATTCGTAGCGTTCATCCGGATCTACCGCCAGCACCCAGCGCGCACCCGCCTCGAGGGCCGCGGTGAGAAGCGCGATGCGCCGGTGTACCTCGTTGCTGAATAGGCCTGCGCCCGTGCGATCGTCGTACGCAATCCAACCATCGACCAGTGGACAAACGTTGGCGATGAGCGCCGAAACCAAATGTGCATCATAACGGAGGGAAAATATTGCCAACACGCGTGGTGCCGTGTTTTGCTTGATATGAGTGTAAATCATCCCCAGCGCCCCTCCGCCAGCGCGCCGCAAGCATAGACAAGATTGCCGAGAATGATCAATGGCGCCGAGAGGATCGTTGCCAAGCGGTGCCCGGGTTCGGCGACATTCAGGGACTCATGAATCGTATGCCCCGTTCGCTCCACTGCATTTCTTGCCACCAATCCACTTGTGAATGATCCCATTTTACCCCAAGCCTTGGCAATCTGCCTTCCGCGCCGATACTGGCCGAATAAAAAAGAAGCCAGCGTCTCTTCTCCCATATGTACAGTGCGGATTTGAGGCTGCCATAGCGGCTGATCGGCCTTTTCCAGGCGCTGGTGAAACTCCGTATCCTCACCGCTTTCCAAGTCATTACGAAAAAGACCGTATTTGTCAAATAGGGCGCGCGCGTAGGAGGCGCCATAGGTTAAGGCCACGCTCGGGTGCGTGCGCGGCATTCTCCGCACGTACAGACTCAAGTGTGCGGCCATAGCCACGGGATCGTTCGGCCGATGGCAGAGCAGGGCGCTGGCAACCGCAGGTGCGCCTTCGCAATGTAAACGTAAACGTTCCCGCAGCCAACCGGATTCCGCGATGCAATCGTCAGCCAGGAACGCCACATAAGGCGCACTGGTCGCAGCGATCCCGAGATTGCGAGCGCCGCCCGGAAACAGGCGTTCTGCCGAGGCGACGACAGGCACCTCCAGGCCGGCGTTCGCCAGGCGGGCTTCAATGTCGCCGCCCCCGGAATGCACCACCACAATCTCTGCCTCGATATCTTGGCGGTGCAATGACCGCACGGCGTCGATAAGCGTGGAGCGTTCCCCATAGGAAATAACGACCACGGCGATTTCAGAGCGAGCCTGGGTGTTGGCCGCAGGGCCGGAAAGCGACCTGGCAAGGGTTTTGGCTAAAGTCGGCATAACGAGGTGAATCATAGCAGACCGTTTTTCCAGGCGTCAATGGGATTCTGGATTACTAGCCCTTGGCTGGTGGAATGAAGCCGATTTTCTTATTTTTGCGTTTGAGGGTTATAGGCAGATCCAGGATATTCTTGATGACCTGGAAGATTTGCACGATCTGCTCGCTCTGTCGCGTTTGGCCGGTCTCGAGTTGGTCTAATCTCCGCAGGATTTCTTTGTGCGATGCGAGCAGCTTGCGGATCCGCGTGAACGTTCGCATGATCTGGATGTTTACCAGAATTGCACGCTCGCTGTTAAGCACGCTGGAGAGCATGGCAACCCCGTTTTCTGAAAAAGCATAGGGTAAATACCTTTGACCGCCCCAACTTGAGGTCGCAATTTGCGACCTCAAGTTTGAAAACTCTTTAAAATTAAGTTTAATCATGAAATCGGCAGGGAACCTGGCAAGATTACGTTTTACCTGTTCTTTTAGTCTTTTGACTGATACCCCATACAATTCCGCCAAATCCCGGTCTAACATCACCTTCTCACCCCGTATCAGGTATATCTTGTTTTCGATGAATTCCTGCGGGATAAGCTCCTTATCGCTGCGCACGGTCATATTATCCTCCAAAGGTAGGGTTGATTGGTTAGACCGGGAATAGGAGAAATAATTGCATAAAATACTATTGTTTGGGGTGTGCGCGTATGTGCCAGGCTCTTTACGCCAAGGGTGCGCTGGGGCGTCAATTGAATAAGAGGGCAAGAGACGATGAAATTAATCTGAAAGGATTTCACCTTTTTTCGGTCAAATTGTGTTGGGGATTGCCGTTGACAGAAACATTCCCATATTACACAATGTGGAGGCCGAAAATGAGCGAAGAAGGGAAGATTACCGTGAGCGAGTTCAAGATAGTGGTGGAAAGTTTCGAGGAGAACCAGAAGAAGATCGTCGAAGTCATAAATTACCGGTTCGACAAAGTGGATGGCAGATTGGTCAACGTAGAAGGCCGGCTGGATAAAGTAGAGAACCGACTGGGCACAATGGAAATAAAGCAAAATAGATTCGAGGTGAAAACCGATTCCATGATGGAGCAAATCGCTTTGCTGCACGAGGGGCAGACCGAAATTAAAGCCGAATTGCGCAGCGGGCTGAAGGATCGGGTAACTTACTCGGATTTTGCAAAATTGGAAAAAAGGGTTGTGCGTCTGGAAAATAAAGTGGCCTAGAGGCCATAGCCAATCGATTTCTCAAGCGGGACGTGCGCCAACACACCTCCCGCTTTTTTATTTTCAAAATTATTAGCTCCAGCTATCTGACTTCATATCAGGTATCACATTATGTGATGCCTGATACATTCTGGATGCTCGGCAGCATTTATAGTATTCGTCATTCCGGCACCGTCACCCCGGCATGTACTTAGCCGGGGCGGAATCCAGTCAGGTTGCTAAATTAGTATTTTAGCGTGTAACTGCCGGAGGTACGAAGCCGATTTTCTTGGGCTTGCGTTTGAGCGTGACGGGCAGATTAAGGATAAATCGGACCTTATCTGACAGATTTGCGATTTCCTTGCCTTGCCGTAAAAATTGGATGTCGTGTTTGTTTAATCGTTGCCATATATTTCGCTCTGAAGCCATCATTTTCTTGAGCCTGATAAAAGTCCGCATGATTTGGATATTTACCTGGAGGGCTATCTCGCTGTTTAAAACACTGGAAAGCATGGCCACGCCGCTTTCAGTAAAAACATAGGGCAGCGCGCCGCCGAAACTGCGCTGGGATGGTATCACATTTTGTGATACCAAAGATATTGCCTCCAGAAGGGTAAGCTTAAACATAAAATCTTTTGGGAATCTTTTTAAGTTTCTTTTAACTTGTTGACGCAATGCGATCGTTTTTACATTGTAAAGTTGTGCCAAATCCCTGTCCAGCATCACCTTCTCGCCCCGTATTAAGTATATCTTGTTTTCAATGATTTCCTGCGGAATCAGTTCCTGTCTCTTGCGCACGGTCATATTATCCTCCAAAAGTAGGGTTGATTGGTTAGACCGGGAAAAAGGAAAATAATTGCATTAAATCCCGTTGTTCGGGGTATGCGTCTGGGGCCGGGAATATTTACGCCGATATTCAGGACAACTTGTTATTGAGAAAAGCAGTTAAATTAAGCATTGACAAAAATGCAGGATATTGCATAATTGTCATGACAATTATGCAATAAGGTTAATAATTGTCGCGTTCGAGAAAATGAGGAATTTCCCTCGGAGGCGGTATGAGGTATCTATCCGGACGGCTAGAAAAAGATCTTAAAGAGAAGATGATCATGCTGTCAGGGCCGCGACAAACGGGGAAAACTTACCTGGCAAAAAAAATGTGCGGAGACAAAGGAGAGTATTTGAATTGGGATATACGCAGAGATCAGAAAATAATCAGGGAAATAAGCTGGCAAAAGAACGTGCCCCTGGTTGTATTGGATGAACTGCACAAGTATCGAAAATGGAAGAATTTTTTAAAAGGTGTTGTGGACCAATTTAGAAATAAGCCTACCATACTCGTGACGGGCAGTGCCCGGTTGGAAGCATTCCGGCACGCCGGGGACGCTCTGACCGGCCGCTATTAC
>JAUXBQ010000012.1 GCA_030619365.1 candidate division FCPU426 bacterium
GATTCGGCCGGGCTGCGGGCACTGGAATATCCGCGGTCAAAGCCGATCCGCCAATGGCTCGTAAATCCGTCTGGATAATTTTATGCGCTTCCGCGCCCAGGGCCTTGGCCACCAGCGCGGCCCGCTCGATCTCCACCCTGTGCCGCTGGCCGTAATCCACGGTCAGGGCATAGCAGGCGTAATCCTGGCGTTTGGCCAGGCCCAGGGTCACGGCGGAGTCCAGCCCGCCGGAAAGGAGGACCACGGCCTTGGTTGGTTCAGGTTTTTTTTCTTTCACTGCGGTCATGTTTGTCCATTCCAACCGGAATGGGGAGTATTATACGCCAAGCCCGGCCGGGCGCAACCGCATTTTGTCTTCTTATCTATTCCAACCCGTAGGGAACAGGCATGCCTGTTCCCTACACTACATTTTTTCGGGCCTGGGCATAGGCTTCCAGAACCACGGCCTGCATGGCTTCGTGTACTTCCCGGTTAATGGGAAACGCAATGGCCGCGTAGCGGGACTCCTTATTTTGATCCTGGTATTTCTCCGCGGGCATGGACACAAACAAGCCCTTTTTACCCGCCACCACCCGGACGTTCCGGATAATGAAGCTATCCGCGATTTTCAGGCTCACGTAGGCCTTTACCATGCCTTCCTTGTCCTGCATTTGAATACGGTCCACTGCCAGTACGGATGAGTCCATTGCTTTTCCTCCTGCATATTCAGAATGCCCGGGTCCAGCGGACCGGGTTCGAATATATAGACAGGTAGTCTGTATTTTTCATTCATTTTTTTTTAAAATAAAACCAAAGAAATCCTCACGCAAAGGCGCTAAGCCGCAAAGAAAGAAAAAACCAAAAAGAATATATGATTTTGATGTTTGCTTTCCTTCGCGTCTTTGCGGCTTTGCGTGAGATGCTCTTTATTTATTTATCTCTTTTAAGCGTTTTTCTCGTGCTTGACAGGATTTTCTGGCAGCGTTAAAGTAAACTGGTCATGACCACTATGCGTAAAATACCTACCGTACTGCTGATAATCGTTCTGGCCGGAATCTGGCTGGGGACAGGATGTGGGTGCATGTCTGAAACCGCGGAATATAAACAAGGCCCGCAGGAAGAACTGCGGGCCGCCCGGGAAGCCATGGTCAAGCACCAGATCGAGGCCCGGGGCGTCAAACAACCCGAAGTCTTGGAAGCCATGCGCAGGGTGCCGAGACACCTCTACCTTCCGGCCGAGAACGCCGGCTTCGCGTATCAGGACTCCGCCTTGCCCATTGGGCACGGCCAGACCATTTCCCAACCTTACATCGTGGGGCTCATGACCGAGCTGCTGCAGCCGAAACCAGGCGACAAAATTCTGGAGATCGGCACGGGTTCCGGTTACCAGGCCGCCGTGCTGGCTGAGATCGGGGCCACAGTCCATACCATTGAAATCGTTGAGCCTCTGGCCAAGGAGGCCAAGCAAACGCTGAATGAGCAGGGGTATGAGGACCTGGTGTTCGTAAAGGCCGGGGATGGTTTTTTAGGCTGGCCGGACGCGGCGCCGTTTGACAGCGTAATCGTGACTTGCGCGGTCTCGGAAATCCCGCCCCCGCTCATTGAGCAACTCAAGCCGGGCGGCCGGATTGTTCTGCCCCTGGGCGAGACCCTGGACTATCAAACCCTGACTGTGGCGACCAAGTCCGAAACGGGCGAGCTGACTTTCCGCAACGTGCTGGGCGTGGTCTTCGTGCCCATGACCGGCCCGCACGGGTTTAAGTAAGGAACGGTCCCCCGACTGGAGGGGAATATCGATCTGGGATTCCCTTCGGTTGCGACCGTTCCCTGCGACTGCTTCTCTTTCAAGCCTGATAGCACTTCCCCTGCCAGGTGTCTTCCTTCTCCATTCGCTCCTGGATTTCCCTTAAGACCGCGTTTTTGTCCAGCAGCCATTTGGGCGCCACCAAGCGCTCGTCCGGGCAATCCGCGGTTAGGCGCTGGATCACGGTCTCGGGCCAGAGTTGCTCCAGGAAGCGGACCACCCGCTCCGCATACGCCTCGCGCGACAGGGGCGCATAGCGGCCGTGTGCAAAATCCCGGGCCAGGGGAGTATGGCTCACCACGTGCAGGGGATGAAATTTCACGCCTTCCAGCCGCAGGCGGGCCACGGCCCGGGCCGTCTCCCTCTCCATTTCCGGACTCTCTCCCGGCAGGCCCAGGATCACGTGCGCGCAAATCTTGATCCCGGGATGTTGCCGCGTGAGTTCCACAGCCATAAAAAACGCGTCCGGCCCATGCCCGCGGTTGATGCGGAACAGGGTTTCGGCATGAATACTTTGCAGGCCGTACTCCAGCCATACCTCGTATTCCGGCGCGAAAGCGCTGACCACTTCCAGCACGCCCGCGTCCACGCAATCCGGACGCGTGCCAATCGCCAGCCCCTTGATTTCCGGAAAAGCCCGGATCGTATCATACACGTCTCTGAGCTTGGCAGCCGGTGCATAGGTGTTGGTGTAGGATTGAAAATAGGCCAGGAACTGCTTTACGCCCCGGCGATGGCCGGCCTCGATGCCCGCTCGCAATTGATGAATGATGGGAGGCGCGTCCGGACCAGGGTGCGGGGAGAAGGTGTCCGGGTCGCAATACACACAACCGGTTTCCGAAATCGTGCCGTCCCGGTTGGGGCAGGTAAACCCGGCGTTCAGGCTGAGCTTGCGCACCGGGCCGCCAAATCGTTGCTGCAGATACGCGGAAAAAGCGCGAAAGCGGACGCGGGCCGGCATCCCCTAGCCTGCCTGCGTTCGCTTGATATAAAACATGAGCTGCGAGAGCGCGGCCGGGGTCACACCGGAAATCCGGCCGGCCTGCCCCAGGGTCCGCGGCTGGAGCGCGGTCAGCTTTTCCGCCACTTCCAGGGAAATACCGGGCAGGCTCTGGTAGGTAAAATCCTTGGGAACCCGGATGCGCTCCAGGTGCTGAAAGCGCTCAATCTCCACGGCCTGCCGCTTGATATACCCGGCGTATTTCACCTGCACTTCCACCCGCTCCCGCACCGCGCGAGGGATTGGGCCGGACCCCGGTTCGAGTTGGGACAGATCCGCGTAATGAATTTCCGGCCGGCGCAGAAGTTCCAGCAGGGTGGCGCTCCCTGCAATTCCCGCTGAGCCGCGCTCGCGGAGCAAGGCCTCGACCCGGGCGTTGGCCGAGACACGCGTGCTTTCCAGCCTTTTTAGCTCTTGCGCGATTGCTGCTTCTTTTCGCTGGAAGCGCCGGTAATCCGCCTCGTTGATCAGGCCCAAGCGGCGTCCGAGCGGTGTCAGGCGTTCATCCGCGTTGTCCTCACGGATGATCAGGCGGTACTCCACCCGGGAGGGGAACATACGGTAGGGCTCGTTGGTTCCCTTGGTGACCAGATCATCCAGCAGCACGCCGATATAGGCTTGGGAGCGGTCCAGCACCACCGCCTCGGCGCCGTTCACCTGACAGGCGGCGTTGATGCCGGCCAGGAGGCCCTGGGCGGCCGCTTCTTCGTAGCCCGTGGTGCCGTTAATCTGCCCGGCGAAATACAGCCCGCGGATTCGGGCGGATTCAAGATTGGCGCGCAGTTGGGTCGGCAATAAATAGTCGTGTTCAATGCCGTAGCCGCTCTGGACAATCCGCGCCTGTTCCAGGCCGGGGATGGAATGCACCAGTTCATTTTGAACGTCCAGGGGCAGGCTGTTGGACAGGCCGTTGGGATAATAGCGGTCAATTTCCAGTCCCTCGGGCTCCACAAAGACATGATGGTGGTCGCGGTCCGGGAATTTGACGATTTTATCCTCCACGGAAGGACAGTAGCGCACACCCGTGCCCGTGATCTGGCCGGAATATAAGGCGGATTGACGCAGATTTTTCCGGATAATATCGTGCGTGGCGGGATTGGTATGGCCCAGGTAACAGGAAGTTTGCCACAGGGCCGGTTTTTCGGCGGAGCGCGGCGAGAATGGCAAGTACTCCCGGTCGCCGGGTTGCTCGGTCAGTTTCGAAAAATCAATGGTCCGGCCGTCCAGACGGGGCGTGGTCCCGGTTTTAAAACGCCCGAATTGAAACCCCCAGGAGGCCAGCTGTTTAGGAAGACGGGTGGAATCCGCGTCGTCGAGGCGTCCGCCCGGGAGACGGCGGTTGCCGATATGGATCAGCCCGTTAAAAAAAGTCCCGGGCGTCAAGATGACGGCCCGGGCCCTGAGGCGTTCGCCCGTTGTGACCACCACGCCCTGAACCGCGTCCTGGTCGCTCAGCAGGCTTTCGACTTCCGCTTCCAAAAAATCCAAATTCGCCAGCGCGCGCAGCCGGTCTTGGGCTTGTTGCCGGTAGCGGTCCATGTCCACTTGCATGCGCGTGGACTGGACAGCGGCGCCGCGCGTGGTATTCAGGCGGCGGTACTGAATGCAGGCCGCGTCCGCCACTTCGCCCATCAGTCCGCCCAGCGCGTCGATTTCCTTGACCAACTGGCCCTTGCCCACCCCGCCGATGGCCGGGTTGCAACTGAGTTCCCCGATGGTATCCAGTTTGTGGGTGACCAGCAAGACCCGGCAATTCAAGCGGGCCGCGGCCGCGGCCGCCTCAATGCCCGCGTGGCCGCCGCCGACCACGATAATATCGTATGCTGCGCCCGCGGACTTCATCCTGTTTTATTTCGCTTCCAGCCAGCCTTCTTCAGTGGCTTGCTCCACGATAAAGAGCAAATTCTGCCCGGGTGCCGTTTGATAATAGATCCGGGCCGCGGTATTTACGTCGCTGTTCAGCACGTGCATGCTTTCCCTGACCTGCTGCCATAAGTGATGCCCGGCCTTGACCGGCGAAAAGTCTCCGTTTTCATGGTCCAGGCAGGACTCCAACTTTTCTGAGAAGGATTCGCAGAACCCGCGGTCGCCGGTGAGTTCCACCACGGCGTCCCATACGGTTTCCCGGTGGGAGGTGTTCAGGCGGCTGAAATGGTACGCCAGCACCACCAGGAGCAATTTGTAATACTGCTGGATGTCCTGGGCGGATATTTTTCCGACCTCGCATTCCGCCAGACGGTAACTGCTCCCCACGCCGCAGGTGTTTTTAAACATAAAATCCGCGATTTCCAGAAATCCGTCAATAAGCCGTGACACAACTTCGGGATTTTTTTTTGCGGCGCGGCTCAGGTCCTGGGCGATCTGCTCCTGGAGGTGAATCAGGTCTTCTTTTTGGCGCAAGTCCCGAGGACTTTCCATGGGATCCTTTTCCAGTCTCTCGGCGAACGCGGTGCGGTCCGTTTTACGTGGCTGGCGGCTGGCGCGGGATTGGCCCGCTTTCTTGGTTGGGCGCTTCTTCATGACGTTATCCCCCCGTAGTGGGCTTTATTATAACGCCTGCCCCGGTGAATGCCAACGAAATCCCTCAGGCCGAGGTAACCTATCAGTCATAGTATACGAACATGACTAATAGGTTACGAAGCATTTGAACCATAAACAAAGATATAATATTCAAATGCAATCAATTTTCGATTTTCTATTCTCAACGTTTACTTTATCACAATGCGATTTTCGTACCGTAACTGAAAGGTTACGGGCCGAGGCGCGGACCAAGCGGGCGGCAAACATGCCGTCCAGGTCCGGCGCCAGGGGAAAAGTTCGAAAAAAACCGTCCTGACTCCAAAACCGCGCGCCCGGGTGTCCGTGGGGACCGGGCGCCAGCCTGAATTCCGGATGCTGCCCCAGAAACCCGGCCACCACGCGCTCGTTCTCCTCCGGCTCGGTCGTGCAGGTGGAATAGATCAGGTGTCCGCCCGGGGCAACGAACCCGGCCGCTTGCTGTAACAATCCGGTTTGAATCTTGGCCAAGCGGGGAAAATCCGCCGCGCTTACGCGCCAGCGGACTTCTGCGTGTCTGCGCAGAGTGCCGAAATTCGAACACGGCGCGTCCACCAGCACCCGCTCCACAAGAAGTGCAGCCGGTAATTCCTTCAGCACGTTCAGGTTGGACAATTGCAGCCGGCGGGCGTTCTCCGCGACCCTGCGGAGTTTTCCGGCGTTCCGGTCGGCAGCCAGCACCTGGCCTTGGCCTTGCAGTAACTCCGCCAGGTGCGTGGCCTTGCCGCCCGGCGCGCTGCAAAGGTCCAAACAGGTCTGGCCGGGCTGCAGGTCCACGATGTGACTCACCAGTTGCGAAGCCTGATCCTGAAAATACAGCCATCCTTCCCGGACCCCCGGCAGGTTGGCCGGACTTCCCTGCCGGGAAACAATCAGCATTGCCTCGGGCAGGAGACCGGGCTCCACCTCGCTGCCGCTTTGGCGCAAGCGCTCCATGGCCTCGTCGCGGCTGCAGCGCCCAAGATTGATCCGCGCAACCAGCGGGGGCGCCTGGTTGGCCGCCCGCAGCATAGCTTCCACCGCCGGTTCCTCGTACCGGTCCAGCCAGCGCTTGACCAAAAACCGTGGGAAAGAATACAGGATGGACAAATGGGAGGCCGGATCACGCGTGCGGTCCGGAAGCGGCGGCAGGCCCTGACGCCCCAAGGTTCGCAGCACGGCATTGACCATTTTTGCTTGGGACTCGGAAAGCAAACGCTTGGCCAGGTCCACGGTTTCGTGGACCGCGGCATGCGGCGGGATTTTATCCAGGCAGAACAGCTGGTAGGCGCCCAGGCGCAACAGGTTGCGCACAGGCTGGTCCGGGCGTTTGCGGGTGACGTGCGCATCAATGGCAAAATCCAACAGGCCCCGCATTTTAATAATGCCCAGACACAGTTCCCGCGCCAGGCGCTGATCCGGTTCGGACAGCCGGGAACGGGAGAGCCGATGGTTTAATTGGTCCTCGGCCCATTGGCCGTCAGTCGCCGGGTGCTGCAGGATTTCCCAGGCCAGGCGACGGGCATTGTTGGCCGCGCGAATATGGGGGCTGGACCGGTCGCGTGTTTTTTCCCGGGTCATGGCCGCGGGACGCTCCGAAGATCCCGGATGCTTCCGCTGGGGTTGATCGGAAATGGGACTAGGCCCCACGGGGCATGCCCCGTAATTCCCGGTCCAGGGCTTCCAGCCGCTCCCGCCGCTGTTCCAGCGTGGGGTGGGTGGAGAACAGGTTGGCCAGCCCGCTCATTTTAAACGGATTCACGATAAACAGGTGCGCCGTGGCGCTGGAGCCGGCTCCCTCGGACAGAGGTTGGCGCTTGGCCGCAGCCTGCAGCTTCTCCAGGGCCCGGGACAAATCCTGGGGACGGTTGGTCAAGATCCCGGCGCCCCGGTCGGCCGCGAATTCCCGGGAGCGGGAAACCGCCATTTGGATCAGGATAGCGGCCAGGGGCCCGAGTATCAGCATGGCCAGCATGGCCACGAGGTTGCGGTCCCGGCCGCCGCCGAACCAAAAGGCCAGCCGGGCCATCAGGGTAATGGCACCGGCCAGGGTGGCGGCAATGGCGCCGATCAAGATATCGCGGTTTTTCACGTGACTCAACTCGTGCGCCAGCACGGCGGTCAGTTCTTCATCGTTCAGGGCGCCCAGGATACCGGTGGTGACCGCCACTACCGCGTGTTGGGGGTTCCGGCCCGTGGCAAAGGCGTTGGGCACCGGCAGGTCCATTACTTTTACGCGCGGCCTGGGCAGGTTGGCCCGGGCCGCGAGATTTTGGACAATGACCTCCGCCCGGCGCTCTTCGGGCCGGGGATCGCGCGCGCGGTATATGCGGAGCACGATCTTATCCGAAAACCAGTACGTTCCGAAATTTAACACGACTGCAAACGCCAGGGCCATCGTCATGCCGGTAGTGCCGCCCAGCCGCTCCCCGATCAGGAGTAACAAGAGGGTCATGCCTAAAAGCAACAGAAAGGTTTTAAACATATTCATCACAACACTCACTCCTTAACCATCTATTTTGTGCATGGAATACGCGGATGCATCCTGAGGTTGAAACCCCGGGCAGCGGAACCAGAGCAAGCGCCCGACCCGGATAGTGTCCGCGCCGGGAGCCCGCGCGATTATTGCTTAAGGGTACTGGCCACAAACCGGCCGATCGAATCAGCGTCTTCGTCCCGCAAAGCCATGAAATAAATGCCGGCGCCGTGTTTGCCTTCCTGCAATCCGTGGTCGGAAAGCCAGATGACTTCGGAAAAGGCCCGGACTGGTTTGGGTTCCTCCGGCAGGACGACTTCCAGCTTAAGAATGTCCCCTTTTTCGAGAAAACGGTCGCTGATCAGAAACAACCCTTCGGCCGAAACGTCTTTGGACCGGCCCGAGAGCAGGATTTTCTTCTCCTCCAGGGCGATCAGGGCTTCGTCGGTTTCGTTGATGACTTTAAACTGCACGGGTATGGTCACTTTAATCCGCGGGTGTTTGCGCTTGTCAAAAGACAAGGATGCTTTTTCCATGCCCATCCCTCCTCAGATTCATTTTCGCACGATCTTAAGACCTCGGTTATTTTACCACGTTTTGCCCGGTTTGGCGAGCGTCTACGCGTCCCCGGATCAAGCTCGCTGGTCCAGCACCAGGTTGACCAGCCGGTCAGCCGCGCTATTTTCCTCGCGGGGGATATGCCGGACTTCCCAGTGGCCAAAGGCTGTTAGCAGCCATCGGCTTTTCTCCCACAAGGGCCGCAGGCCCGGGTGCCTGACCTTGTACGTGCCCAGCAACTGGCGGACCACCAGCTCCGAGTCCAGGTGAATGAGAATATCGCGCAGGCGGTGCTTGCGGGCCAGGTCCAGCCCCAGCAGGACGCCCTGGTACTCGGCCACGTTGTTCGTGGTATCTCCCAGGAAGGCGCTGGCCGAGTCGATTTCCTCACCCCGGACCCCGTATAAAATGGCGGCCGCGCCCGCCGGACCGGGATTCCCGCGCGCCCCGCCATCGCAAAATAGTTGCCCGGCCGGCATCAGGTGTGCGCTTTCCTGGCCTGGTGAATGGCCAGGATGCTTTCCAGCAGTTTCGGCACTTCGTCTAGTTTGACCATGGTGGCGCTGTCGGAGAGCGCCTGGGCCGGGTCCGGATGGGTCTCCATGAACACGCCGTCAATGCCCGCGCCGGCCGCGGCCCGCGCCAGGACCGGTACGAATTCCCTCTGGCCGCCGGACTGTTCCCCTCCCCCTGGCAGCTGCACACTGTGGGTGGCGTCGAAAATGACCGGGAACCCGAACCGCCGCATGATGGCCAGAGAGCGCATGTCCACGATTAGATTATTGTATCCGAAAGCGTAGCCGCGCTCGGTGACAAAGATGTTTTCAGTGAGCGCCGACAACTTCTCGATCGCGCGGCCCATGTCCTGGGGCGCCATGAATTGCCCCTTTTTGATATTCACGGCCTTGCCGGTCCGGGCCGCCGCGGTGAGCAATTCGGTCTGGCGGGACAGGAAGGCGGGAATTTGCAGACAGTCCAGGGATTCGGCCGCGGCCTCCGCCTGCTCGGGTGAATGCACGTCGGACAGCACGGGCACACCGATTTCCTGCCGGACGCGCCGCAGCACGCGCAGTCCCTCCTCCAGGCCCGGCCCGCGGTAGGAAGACAGCGAGGACCGGTTAGCTTTGTCGTAAGACGCTTTGAAAATCAAGGCCACGCCGCGTTCCCGGGCCACGGTGGCCAGGAACCGGGCGATGGTGAGGGTTTGTTCCTCGCTCTCGATCACGCAGGGTCCGGCGATCAGAACGAAGGTCTCGGCATCCACTGTGAGCGGACCGACCTGCACGGATTTGGGCACGTCAGCGTCCTTTCCGGCGGGCGGGGGCCGCCTGGCTTTTTTTCTTGTTTTTTGTTTTAGTCTTTTTGCCCACCCGGCGCCGGAGGGCGGCCCGGACGAATTCCCGGAATAGGGGATGCGCGGCGGTGGGCTTGGATTTGAATTCCGGATGAAATTGCGTGGCCAGGAACCAGGGATGGTTTTTCAATTCGATCAGCTCGACCAGCAGTCCGTCCGGCGAGAGTCCGGAAAACCTCATGCCCAGCTGGTTAAACTGGTCGCGGTACTGATTGTTGAACTCATAGCGGTGGCGGTGGCGCTCGAAGATCACCTTCTCGCCGTACACCTTGGCTGCCAGCGATTTGGGCTGCAGCCGGCAGGGGTAAGCGCCCAAACGCATGGTGCCGCCCAGGTCCTTGACACCCTGTTGCTCGGTCAGCAGGGAGATGACCGGGACCGTGGTTTGATTCTCGAGTTCCGTGGAATTGGCCTCGCCCAATCCGGCCGCGTGTCGCGCGAACTCAATCACCGCACATTGCATGCCCATGCAAATGCCCAAAAAGGGAATCTTGTTTTCCCGGGCATACCGGATGGCCTTGATCTTGCCCTCCATGCCCCGGATGCCGAACCCGCCGGGCACCAGCAGGCCCTGGCAGGTTTTCAGCTTGTGCAGGGTGTCCGGCTGTTCGCCGTACACCTGGTCCGAGTCCAGCCAGACCAGTTCCATTTGCGCCCGGTTGGCGAAGCCGGCGTGCAGCAGCGCTTCCTTAATGCTCTTGTAGGCGTCCTGCACCGCAAGGTACTTGCCGATCACCCCGATCCGGACTTTTCGCGGCGCGCGCTGGGACAGGGAAACCACTTTTTTCCAGGCGTCCAGGCGGGCCGGCCGGACTTTGAGCCCCAATTTTTTCAGAACAATCTCGTCTAATTTTTCCTTCTGTAACACGATCGGTACCTGGTAGATCGACTTGACATCAATGGCCTGGATCACCGCCTCGGTGCCCACGTTGCAGAACATGGAAATCTTGTTCTTCATTTCCTGGGTGAGGGGACGTTCGGTCCGGCACATGATGATATCCGGCTGAATGCCGATGGAAAGCAGCTGGGACACGGAGTGCTGCGTGGGCTTGGTTTTGAGCTCGCCCGCGGCCTGGATGTACGGCACCAGGGTCAGGTGTATGCTAATGGCGTTTTCCCGGCCCACCTCGAGCCGGAATTGCCGGATGGCTTCCAAGAACGGCAGGCTCTCGATATCGCCGATGGTCCCGCCGATCTCGATGATGGTCACATCCACCGGCTTCTGCTTGACCAGTTTGCGGATGCGGTCCTTGATTTCGTTGGTGATATGCGGGACCACCTGTACGGTTTTTCCCAGGTAATCACCGCGGCGCTCCTTCTTGATCACTTCATCGTAGATTTTGCCGGTGGTGAGGTTATTGTACTGGGTCATGACCGCGTGGGTGAACCGTTCATAGTGTCCCAGGTCCAGGTCGGTTTCCGCGCCGTCCTCGGTCACGTAAACCTCACCGTGCTGAAAGGGGCTCATGGTGCCGGGGTCCACGTTGATGTAGGGATCGAACTTGGCCATGTTGATGGAAAGGCCGCGGGCTTCCAGCAAATTGCCCAAGGACGCCGCGGCCAGGCCCTTGCCCAGGGAAGAAACCACGCCGCCGGTGACAAAAACATACTTGGTTTGCGCCATCTAAAACCTCCAAATGCTTCTATTGTACGCAAGCGCGCATAACTGTCAAATTAAACCTGCGGAGAATTGTAACATGTCAATAAAATTACATAAAACCGTTTCAGGTCTTTACCTGTAGATTTTTTCGCCAGCGAGGAAAGCTGTAGGGGCGTATGGCGACCGAAGGAAGTCCCGTAATTCAATAATGCTTCCGGTCGGGGCCATAAGCCCCTACAAAAAGGGGGCGTCCAGCATTCGCCAGACGCCCCGCATACGTGGGGCAAGTCCCGCGCATGCGGGACGAGTTCCGCGGCCAGAAAAAATCTACAGGTAAAGACCGTGAGCTCCTGCGTTTGACCGACATATTGCGGATAATCCCGGAGCCGGCGGGAGGGATTTTTCCGGAATTACTGGGTGGCTTTGATTTTTTCGCGGGCTTTATTGATGTTTTTCTTGGCGCCCGTGTAATCGGGCTCCAGGGTGAGAACATCCCGCCAGTAAGCGATCGATTGCTTGTAGCGGCCGTGAGTGTACACTTCTATCCCTTTGAGATACAGTTTCTTGGCCTGGGCCTGGATCTGGTCATTGTTTTTACGTAGTCGCTGCCGCGCGGGCGCGTGCCGGGGCGATAGTTCGAGAATGTTTCGCCAGCTGCGAACCGAACGGATCAGGTCTTCCTGTTTCAGGTACTGATCCCCGGATTGGAGCAATTGTTTGACTTTGGCGTCCCGCAACCGGATGGCTTCCCGCAGATATTTCCGCGCCTGCTTGTGGCCACTGGCAATCTCCAGCACACGCGACCAATCATCAATGGCTCCGCAGTAATCGCCCTTTTCGAATTTCCACAATCCCGACAGGTAGACTTTCTTTATACGGGGATCTTTATAGCCCTTTCCGCCCTTGGCCAATTGTTTCCGGGTCTTATCCAGCATTTTCAGCGCTTTCGCATGTTTTTTGTCAATGGCCAGGACCGCCTGCCAGGCTTGCAAGGCATCCACCCATTTCTGAACTTTGTAGGCTTGGCGTCCTTTCCGCATGTATTCGGCAATGGTCCGGGAATGGAACGTCTTTCGCGTCCGGGCCAGGGCTTGCGCGGCCCGCTGGTTCCCCTCATCCAGGAGCAGAATGCGCTGGTATTCATCCATGGCATCCTGCACTTGCCCGGCCCGCCCGAATTTTTTCGCCTGTGTGAAGCGTTGCCGGATTTCCTGTTCCTGCTCCTGTTGCCGCAACGCATCCCGGGCTTTTCGCAATCCCGCCTGCGCGTCGGCATCCAGTGGAAGGAAGGCCAGCACTTTTTGAAAGGCATCCACGGCCTCGGCCCAGGCCTGGTTTTTCAGGGCCGCCTGTCCGCGTTCCCGGGATGTTTGAATGAGCGCCGCTTTTTCCGAAGCCAGGGCCCGTCCGCAGCCGAAGAAATACGTGAAACTGGCGCGGTGTCCCCAGCCCAGGTCGCCCTGCGGGATCAGGGCGTAGTCTAATTGGTAGCCCTGCAGGTTGAAGCCCAGTCCCGCGCGCAGGCCCGAGATCCGGTCCAGGCCCTCGAATTCAGGCCGGATCAGATACCCCGCGCGGACGGCGAAAAGGTTTCGGTACCAGAACTCCGCGCCCAGGCTATAACGGAACCAGCCGGGCACGGTGCGCGCCACGTCCAGGTTGAGGTTGAGCTGGTCCGAGAAAAATCGGGCCGAGCCGCCGGCGCGCAGGGTCAGGGGCAAGGAATAACCGGCCACGGCCAGGCCCAGATTCTGCACGGCCGCGCCCAGGGACCACCAGGCGCCCGGGGTCCGGTAAAGCGCGCCCAGGTCGAAAAACACGGTTTGATACACCGCATCATCAAGCTGCTCGCGTGCGTAATTGACGCTCGCCCCGGCTGAAAAGCCCCAATCCAGCGAACGTCCGTACGCCAGGCCGCCCATCAGGCTATAGGGACGGAAACCGTCTCCCGTAAGCACGCCGTCCTGGTCCCGCCGCAACTGAATATCCGAATTGAGAAAAGACACCTGGCCCGCGGCCATGCCGCCGAACACGGGATACGTTCCGGCCAGGTACTCCTGCTTGATGTTTGAAATCCATTGGTTGTGCATGAAGAGGATTTCCGGATCCGAAAGCTGGGCCAGCCCGCCTGGATTCCAGGAGAGCGCGGTCACGTCATCCGCCAGGCCGGTGAACGCTTCGCCCAGGGCATACGCCCGGGGCCCGGCGCCCAGTTGCAGAAAGGACATGGCCCGCCTGGATGCCGGCCGGTCTCCGGCCAGCAGCGGCTGAACCTGCCCGGCCAGTAGCGCCAGCGCCAGGAGCCAAGGCATTGCGATGCGCCGTTTCATTTGATCACCGTCAATTTGCCTGTGGGAAACCGCTCCACGGTCCCGTCCGCTTTGCGCGCCGTGACTTTGAACAAATACACTCCGGGCGCCACGCCCCCCACCTGCCAGCGATGACGGTTATATTGTCGTCCGAACGCCGGGCCCTCCCAGTCCCAGACCAATTCGCCGGTCTGGTTGTACACGCGAATCAGGGCCGTGGCGTCTTCCTCCAGCCAAAACAAAAAGGTGATCAGGTTGCCCCGCGCGGGATTGGGATAGCTGATGGCCTCGCCCTTGCCGATGAGCGGTTCGAGCACGAAATCCGCCCGGCTGCCGGGATACACCCCAGAGCGGGTTTGCGGTTTAAAGCCGGTGGCCTTCACCTGAACCGCGAACGGGCCGCCGGACAACGGTTCCAAAACAAACGCGTTGTTTACAACCGGTATCTGCAACTGCACGATACCCTGGGCGTCGCGCGCCGCTACCCAGGCTTCCGTTACCGGAAGGTTGTTCTTGCCTGTCACCGTACCGGCAATCGAGGTCTGGGCCACCAGCACCATGTTCATATTGCCGGTTTCACCGCCCAGGGTTGCGGAAAATGTGCCTCTGGCCGGGGAGTAGCCCTCCGCCTCGACCTCGAGGCAATAGCTCGCGCTGTGCAGTCCTTTAATCGCGAACGCGCCGTCCACACCGGTCAGCGCCAAGCGGACCGGCAGGGGATTGTTCTCGTCCTGCGGGTAAGCGCGCACCAAGCCCAGCCTGATGGGATTCCCGGCCTGGTCCGAAATCACGCCCGAGACCGTTCCGCCTTTTTCCATGACAAATTCCTGCTGGCGGCTTTGATCGGAAACGATGAGATCCGACACTTGATTCACCGCCAGGTTGGTTCCCAGTTGCGAGGTGTAAAAGGCTTGGGCCTGGTAAGCGCCGGGCGGCAGCATGAGCGCGTAATTGCCCCAGTTATCCGTGCCGGCCGCCGCGTGAAATCCGCCGCTGGTCCAGAAAAAAACCAATCCATTCACGATGCGGTTGCCGAACTGATCGCGCACTGTGCCGTAGACCTTCCAGGCGTTCTGGGTGATGTAAAAATCAGCCTGGTGTTCCTCGCCGGCCGTGAAGGTCATGCTCGTGGACGGACCGGACCAGCCCAGGCCGTCCTGCGCCCCAGGCAGAACGTCGATTTGGCAGGTCCCGCTGGATAGACCCTTGATTTCATAATAGCCCACGCCATCCGTGTAACTCAGCGTTTCCACGGGCAGGAAAGAGGAGCCGGGATCGCGTTTGTTATAGGCCCGCACCATCACATTGCCGGCCGTGGACGTGTTCCCCCCTGATTCATTGCGATAGACAAACCCCCGCAGCACGCCGCCTTCGGGCAACTGGTAATCCACGGTTTCAATCAATCCCGGCGTGACTGTGAACTTCACCAGGATCATCTGCAGATTGCCCAAATCCATGCCGGGCTGGATAAATCCCAGGTAATCGCCGACGGGCAGGCCGATAAGCTTATAATCTCCGCCGGCGATGTCGAACGACGAACCCAGTTGCGTGTTAAAGGCGATCGTGGTTCCGCTCAGCACCGGCTGGCCGGCGAAATCCAAAACCCGGCCTTCCCTCCCACCGCCCAGGGAGAGGGTGAAATTCCAGGTCCGCGTTTCCCCTTCCGCGACGGTCAGGCCTTTCACCACGCCGACCGCATTGATGGTGTTGGCCAGCGCGGGATCGACCCCGAGCGTATAATTTTGAAAAGGGGACAAACCGTCCACCTGAAAATAACCGGCAGTGTCGGTCTGAACCCCGATGAGATAATCAAAGGGATACTGCAGGTCGATAAACACGCCCAGGCCGGCGCCGGTCAGTGTGTTGCCACCTACGCCGTGAATATAGCCCGACACGATGCCGCCCGGTTGCAGGGTGAAATTACGGATGACCGTGCCCAGGGAAACAATCTCCACGCCGCTGATCTGTTCGATTTGCAAGTTGCTTCCCTGCATGGGTTTGACGCGGAGCGCGTACTTGCCCACCACCAGGCCCTGGAAATTATATGTGCCGCCCAAGCTGGTGCGCGTGGACTGCTGATTGGAGGTGTTGCCGTCGGCCGGAAAGCAGGTAACTTCGGCGAAATTCACCGGCGCGCCGGTATAATCCGCGACCAGGCCCAGCAGTTCGCCGCCGCCGCGCAAATGGAAATCAATGTTCGGCTTCAATTGCTTGTCCAGGACCAGGATGCCGCTGCGGTAGTCATTGGCCCAGCCCGGCGGCGCGATCACGAGCACGTCCGTGAAACTGGGATATACGTGGGACAGAATATAACTGCCGTCCGCGGCCGTGAAGGTCACGCTGCGCGGCATGTAGTCCTGGGAACCTGAAAGCGTGGCGATCACCTCGACCCCGGCCGCGGTGGCCGTGGTGTAACCGTAAAAAACCCGGCCGGAAATCGATCCGCCGATATATAAAGAAAAATCCTTGTTCGGGTAATCCTTTTCATCCTTCAATTTGTGCCAGACGGTTAGCGAGGGCGCGTAATTTTCGGCCTCGGCGTATACTCGACTCCACCCCGGCGGCTGCCGGAGTTTATAGCTGCCGTCCATTTGATGATTGTTTACCTGATATTCCGAAGGATAGTCGGCAGACTTGACGGTAATGGTCACCCCGGCCAGGGGGAGGAGGGTGTCGTAGTCGATGACTCGGCCGGATATGAGCGAGCCAACATAGACCCCCACGTTCCTGACGTTGGATTCTCCGGGCTTGATTCTAGTTTCATTCAGATTGGAGTAGGGGGCATAACCGATCATCATCACCATAAGATGCACCGGGTCGGCTGGCGGCAAATCCATGTCCACCAGGGTATAAGCACCCATGGCATTGCTGACCGTGCTGTTAGGCGGCGCATTCACCACGATCTCGGCGCCGGCCAGGGGTATTCCGTGAGTCATGTCCCAAATATAGCCCTGGGCCGTGGTGGTGACAGCCTGGACCGGGGATACCCATCCGGCCAGGATCAGGAACAAGCCGATTGCGAGGAAGGTTTTTCTCAGCATGGCAGTCAGCGCCTCAATAATTTCTCGGCTTGCCGGAGATCAGCCGGTGTATCCACCGAGAGCAGGGGTTTTTTGACCCGTACCACCCGTATCTTCACGCCGTGCTCCAGCGCGCGGAGTTGTTCCAATTGTTCGGTCTGCTCCAAAGGCGTGGGGCGCCAGGCGTTGTACTGGAGCAGGAATTTTCGGCGGAAAGCGTAAACGCCGAGATGCAGCAGCGCCTCGGTCATTAGTTTTTCCCGGGCCCAGGGGATGGGCGCGCGGGAAAAATACAGCGCGTGACCGGACGTAGTGCAGACCACTTTGACCGCGTTGGGATTCTTCATTTCCCCCACCGGCAGGGGCGCGGCCAGGGTGGTCATTTGCAGGCCGCGTTCGTGGCGGAAAGGCGCAACCAGGCTTTGCAGGTAATCCTCGCGGATGAAGGGTTCGTCGCCCTGGATGTTCACGACCAGGTCGCAGGCAATCCGCCGGGCCACCCGCGCCAGGCGGTCGGTGCCCGAGTGACAGGTCACGGGCGTCATGACCGCCTCTCCGCCGAATCCCAGGACCGTGTCAAAGATGCGCTGGTCGTCGGTGGCTACCAATAAACGGGTAAAGAGTTTGGCGCGCGCGGCCCGGCGCCACACGTGTTCGATCACGGGCCGGTTCCTGAGCAGGGCCAGTGGTTTTCCGGGAAAGCGGGTTGATCCCCAGCGGGCGGGAATAATACCGATAGTCCGCATGCTTCTCCTAGGAGCTTGAGCAATGAGTCTGATTTTATTAATTTCTGAGCAATTGAACAATAGAAAATAGACCGCCCCGACCGGATGGGGAATAGTATGGGACTTCTTTCGGTCGCATTTGAGTTTTTCTATTGTTCTATTCTCAATTGCTCTGGATTTTGAGCCTTTAGTTGAAATTTGCGAGAGTCGATAGTCGAAAATCGACCGCATTTGAGTTTTTATCTAATTTCTATTATCAACTCTCAAATGCTCGGGAGCCTGAGCAACTAATTGCTCAGGCTCCTAGGCGGCCGCCGGAATCGTTTACTTCGTCTTTCCTGTCATAAAACCGTATCGGCTGAGAATGGTCTCAATGATCTTGGAAGTGCTCTGGCCCTCGACCAGCGGCACGCTGACCACTGTCCCGCCCGCCGCCTCCACAGTGTCCTTGCCGACCACCTGGTCCAGAGGCCAGTCGGCGCCCTTGGCGAGTACATCCGGCTTAAGCGCGGCGATCAGTTCGCCCGGATGATCCTCCGGAAAAATAACGACTAAATCCACGCACTCCAGCGAGGCCACGACCTCGGCCCGGGCCGCCTCGGGCATGATCGGCCGGTTTTGGCCCTTAAGGCGGCGGGTCGAGTCATCGGAATTCAGGCCCACGATCAGCGCGTCGCCCAGGTTCCGGGCCTCGGCCAGGTAGCGGGCGTGTCCCTGGTGAATGAGAACAAAACAGCCGTTGGTGAATACCGTACGCCGGTCCTGCGCCTGCCACTCCCGGATCCGCCGCGCGGCTTCGTCCCGGGACAGTATTTTTCCCCGGGCGTCCCGGGGAACGCTGAGGATTATTTCCATGGCTCCTCTCCGATCCGGCGTTTCAATTCCGCGGGCGTGGTGGTGGCCACGCCGATCTCGCCCACTGTGATGCCGGCCGCGCAATTAGCGGCTACGGCCGCTTCCTTGAAACCGCCGCCGGCCGCGAGCACCAGGGTAAGGGTCGAGATCACCGTATCGCCCGCGCCGGACACGTCGTACACTTCCCGGGCCAGGGTATGGATATGGGAGATATCGCCGTTTTTCTCGAACAAGGACATGCCCTCTTCGCCGCGGGTAATGAGCACGGCCTCGCAGGCCAGATCCCGGAGAATGGTTTTTCCGGCCTTCATCAGGCTGGGCCGGTTGGTAATGGCCAGGCGGGCGGCCAGGGAGGCCTCGGCCTGGTTGGGCGAAATCAGGCTGACGCCGTGGAACTTGTGGATGTTCTCCGGTTTGGGATCACCCGTGATGATGCGGCCGTTCTGCCGCGCCAGGCTGATGACTTCCTGCAACAGGGATTCGGTCAGCAGGCCTTTGTTGTAGTCCGAAAGAATGACCGCATCCATGCGCCGCATCCAGCGGCTAATGCGGGAAGCCAGCTCGGCGATCACCCCGCCCCGCACCTGGGCGGGCACTTCCCGGTCAATGCGCACCACCTGCTGGGAATGCGCGATCACCCGGGTCTTGGTGATGGTGGGCCGCGTGCGGTCCCGCAGGATCAACTCGGTGTTAACGCCTTCTTTTTTCAGGAGGGACAACATCCGCCCGCCCTGCGCATCCTGGCCGATTACTCCGGCCAAAATGACTTTGCCGCCCAGGGCGCAAATGTTGTTGGCCACGTTGGCCGCGCCGCCGGGCAGCGCGTTCTCCCGGTTCACGTGCACGACCGGAATGGGCGCCTCGGGCGAAACCCGGGAGACCTTGCCCCATATATATTCGTCCAGCATGACGTCGCCCAGGACCAGGACTTTTTTGCCCGCGAACTTATTGACCAGGTTTTTTAGTTTTACGGCGCTTACGCTTTTCATGACGCGGGCTGCTCCTCCAGAGGATACACATATTCCTCGATCAGTGTGCACAGCACGTGGCCCAGGGCCGAGTGGATTTCCTGAATGCGCATGGTGTTGTCCGAGGGAACGGGCAGGACCACGTCCGCCGCCTCGGCCATCTTTCCTCCCCTTCCTACGAAAACCACCACGGACATGCCCCGTTTTTTGGCCTCCGCCATGGCGGCCAGCACGTTAGCGGAATTGCCCGAAGTACTCAGCCCCAGAAGCACATCCCCTGGCTGGCCCAGGGCTTCCACTTGCCGTGAGAACACGCGTTCAAATCCGTAATCATTGGCCAGGGCGGTCAGGGCCGAGGTGTCGGTCGTCAGGGCGATGGCCGCCATGGCCGGGCGCTCGCGCTGGTACAGCCGGGCCACCAGCTCTGTCGCGTAGTGCTGCGCGTCCGCGGCCGAGCCGCCGTTGCCGCACAGCAATAGTTTTTTTCCGTCGCGAATTGCGTTCCCGATGAGTTCGGCGGCCTTAACCAGGGGGGCGGGCAATTCCCGCGCCGCCTGCTCGCGCAGGGCGATCCCCGCAATCAATTCCTCCCTCGCCAGGGCTTCCAATTTGCTCATGCTTCCTCCCGCCAAATCCGATTTTCCTCTATTTTACATACTTCCCCAAAAATCTCTAGAAATATCATGGTTTTTTTA
>JAUXBQ010000264.1 GCA_030619365.1 candidate division FCPU426 bacterium
CTTGGTTTCCACAGTTGAAAAATAAGCAGGTGAATTACAAGGTAATGTTTAAAACAGCGGTATTTATATATTCGGCATTATTTATTATAGTTTTTCACGGGCCGGTTTTGGCTCAAATTCATATAGAACCTTCCTCATTTAAATTAACGCTGGCTCCGGGCAAGAGAAACCAGTCAAAATGTGGCTGGAAATTCCCGATAAGCCGGAATACAAGGGTAAGAATTACCAGTTTATCGTTTCCGTTGAACCCAAGGGAACTTCGACCGGCGGCAGCAAATATATGCGCATATTAGTGAAAAATTCCCAAGCTGGTGACAAAAAGAAAGAATAATCCTGATACCTGATGTATAGTGTTGACTGCAAAATAGGGTGCCTGAAATCCGCTTAACAGGCTTTTTCCCTGAATAATAAAGCGTTTAATTTTTATTAAAAAAAATGAAATAAATTTCATATAAATCAGTCTAAGTATTAAAGGCCTATAGCAGGGTGATGAAAAACCATTTTGGCAGTCTTTGCGAGAAGCGTAAGCGACGAAGCCCCGACCGGTTGGGGGATCGTATGGGACTTTCGGTGGTCGCAATCTCGGTTTTATTAGATTTAAATTAGATTGCCACGCGCCCTTCGGTCGCTCGCAATGACCTGCCGAGGGTTTTTCAGCAGCCTGATAGTTCAATGATGGTAAACAAATTGCACAAATACAAGGGATAAAACGGGGTAGTTTGCTTCGCTTTGAGACTACACCTGAAAAACGCTTGTATTTGTGATATAACATAGATAAATATAATTGAAAAGAGAGGGGGGATTAACGAAAAAACTGAAACTGCGCGATTTCCCAGGCCTCATAACCTGTGGGTACGACAGTGATCTGGAAACAAAATCTAATCAAAGGGGTATAAAAATAATGAAAAAATTAGCTCTTCTAGGTTTAGCCCTGGCAGTGTCCCTGGGCTTGGCTGTCGCCTCTTTCGCAGCCACGGCCACAGTCAACATCCAGGTAACTATTACGACGGGCGATGTCACCATTCAGTATGACACAGGCACGGACGTGGTTTTTGCCGGATTGTTCGGGTACAACATCGTTGCAAGCTCTCAAGTCTCTTTTTCAAATCAAGGCGATACCCTTGCTGACTGGTCAATGTCCGCCTCTAACTTCACGGACGGCGGCGCGAACACCTGGCCACTGGTGGGTGGCGTTCCTGGCGCGGCGCCTGGTGGGAACCAGGCCCGTTTAGCGGCTATGTGGACTCCCTGGTCTCACGTGTTGACCACCCCAAATTTTTTGGCTAATGATGTAGTCACGACTGCCGTACAACCTTGCACTGCGGATGCGTATGCTACCACTTTTACTGCAGACGGCAACAATGTGAAGGGCTTTGATGTGCCGATCACCAACGTTAGGGACGTATGGTTCCACCTCGACACACCAGATGCCGGCTCTGCTCCCGTGGGCATCCAGATGACATCCGTGGTAACGGTTACAGCGGCTGTTGGACTATAATCAATAAAAGCAGTTAAGGTTATCTATTCGTTCACTCACTCAGAGATCCAGGTCCAATTGACCTGGATCTCTGGAGTTGAGTGGGGAAGTGAAAAAATCAAGAGGCTAAAATGAAAAAAGCACTTACAGTGTTGATGATATTCATCTCCGGCTTGATTCCGCTTTCGCTGGGAGCCACCTCCTTGTCCTTGCGCAATTACTCCGAAGTACTGGTGGAAAACCTGGACATCGGCGGGCAATACAGCATGGTGGAACTGGTTAATTTGCCTTTGATTATTGTCAGTGGTTCTGAAAAACTCATAAATATCGAAATTGAGGCCCTGAAACCAGCGCAAAAGAGAATTAAAAAAGACTTTGAAGCGATCCCGGACACCGCTTGGATTCAATTTGCCACTAAGGAAGCGATAATTCCGGCACAAGGCACTTTTAAATCAGATGTTCGCATAAACATACCGGATGATAAAAAATATCTGGGTAAAAAGTACCATGTGGATATCCTGGCCAGGCAGGTTGCGCCCGAGGGAACAGGCATGCTGCTTGCGCTGGCAGTGAAAGGGCGTCTGCTTTTTACCATTAATAAAGACAAGCAGGGAGTCGGACAGCCGCAAACCCCTATTAATTTAAACTTTGCCATTCTTCCCAATACTCGGGTTGAAATGAAGGATTTTCCCCTGGGTAAAAAGGTGGAGATTCTGGCGAAAGACCGGAAGCCGATAGAAATAGAAAATAAAGGCAAAAAGAGTATGAAATTCTTGCTCCAAAGCCTGGATCCCAAGGATACGGTTGTAAGGGCAGAACCCGGCTATGAAACCTGCCCCAGTACGGACATGCTGAAGATCAAGCGCGAGGAAATAAAAATCAACGGTAACCGAAAAAAAACAATGAAACTGTATCTGGAAATACCGGATAAACCCGAGTATCAGGGTAAAAAATATCATTTTATAGTCTCTGTGAAAACCGGTAGTGCCATGGCAGGAACGCGCTATTTGCATATCTTGGTTTCCACGGCGGGCAAGCAGGCAGGTGACAAAGCCGAGTGAGGTTAAAATTAGCAATATATGCATGTTTGCTGTTTTTTATTATAATTACCAACAGTCCGGTCCTGGCTCAAATTCATATAGAACCTTCCTCGTTTAAATTGACGCTGGCCCCGGGAGAAACGTATAGCGCGAAAATAACGGTGCAAAATGAGTCCGGCCATGGCATGCAATTGCGGGTTGAACCGGAGTACTGGTTTCCGGGAAATTGCCAAAAAAAACTGGCTTCCTGGCTGAAAATAAGGGCCGATAAATGGCAGCTTCCGGCCCGGGCCCAGAAAGAAATTAGCCTGCAATTGCAGGCGCCGCCGGGCATGCGGGGCGAATGTTTGGTCATGATTTTTTTCGCCCAGGAACCTGTGGGCAAGAATATTAAGATCAGGCCCCGGATAGGGATTCCACTGTACGTACGGCAAAAGGGGACCGAAAAAATACGCGGAGAGGTTTCAATTTTCCGGCCTGAAAAAACATCCCGGGGCCGGGAATTGCCCGGGCTAATGATTGAGGTGAAAAATACCGGTAATATTCACATTCTGCCCCTGGGCCTGGTGAATTTGAAGTCCAAGAAATTAAGCGAGAATTATGCGATAGACGTAAACTACCGGCAACCCATTTTCCCGCAGCAGAGCGCAAAACTGCGGGTGGGCGTGAAATCATCCGTGCCCCAGGGCGAGTACACGGCTGAACTCAAGCTGTTTTTAAACACCCTGTATCCCCTGGAAGACGGGCAAAAGCAGTCCGTGGTTATTTCCAAGCAGTGTGATTGGCGGC
>JAUXBQ010000074.1 GCA_030619365.1 candidate division FCPU426 bacterium
CCCCGGCGGCCTCGGCCTCACGGCCGGACAGAATGATCAAAAACCGTTTTGACACCGATTCCATCTCGACCGCAATGGTCTTGACTTTGCGCATGTAAAAATTAAACACCATGACGCACGGGATCGCCACCGCCAGGCCCGCGGCCGTGGCCACCAGGGCCTCGGCAATACCGGCCGCGACCACGGTCGGGCCGCCGGAGCCGGAGGCCGCCAGGTCGTGAAAGGCCTTGATAATGCCGACCACCGTGCCGAACAGGCCGATAAAGGGAGCGGAATTTCCCAGGGTGCCCAGCACGCCCAGATAGCGCTCCAGCTTGACCCGTTCCTCTTCCCGTGTGGTCATCATGAGTTCATCCAGTTGCCCATAGGGCAACTGCCGGTTCAACAGGCCCACGCGCAGTACCGCGGCCACGGGGCTGCGATCCCGCTCACAGGTGGAAATGGCTTCCTGGAAGTTATCGCTTTCCATGGACATCTTGATCCGGGAAAGAAACCGCGTGGAATCAACCTTGGCCCTGCGATAGAATAAAAAACGCTCAATCATGAACGCCACGGCCAAAATCGAACAAACCAGCAAAACCATCAAGGTGAAACTGCTTCTGAAAATTTCAATAAAGTCCAAATTTCCAAGATCCATAACTGACCCTCCTCAGCGCGTTCTGGTTTTGATGGGGTTATTTTTTACCCTTTTTCTTTTTTCCCTTCTGCGTGCCTAAAAAAGCTTCTACGTCCTCTTTGTGCTCCAGCTTAATAATGGACATGCGGCTCCTGGCGGCCTGCACCCAGGCTGGTTTCGCGCCCGAGGTGGACAGGTCCTGGTAAACATCGTAGGCCTTGCCCCATTTCTCCAATTCCTCATAAAGACTACCCAGTTTCGCCAGGGCCGTCAAGCGGTAAAGATCGGTTTTCGGCCTCAGGGGGCGCAGGTTTTCAAAAGCCCCGGCCGCTTCTTCCTTTTTCTCCATTTCTATGTAGGAATCCGCGATGGCGTACAGGATTTCCCCCTTTTGATCGGCAAAATCCTTCTTGGTCACCATTTCCTCGTAGATCTTGATGGCCGAGGGATAGCGTTTTTCGTCCCGGTAAGTGGTGGCGATCTGCATCAGGCTTTCCTTGGCCTTGGGGTCCTCGGGAAAGCGCTTGTAGAATTCCGTATATTTCCCAATGGCTTGGCGCCATTTTTTCAGTTTTTTATAGGAAAGCGCGATATTGTACAGCGCGTTGGGCGCGTAGTTTGATTTGGGGTGCAGGTCGATGATGGCTTGATACGCGTCCACAGCGGACTCATACTGTTCTTTGGCGAAATAGGCGGTGCCCAGCCTAAAGCGAACATCCTCCACCAGTTCGTGAGTGGGAAAATTCCTGATAAACGCCCGGTAGTTCCGGATGGCCTGGTCGCGCCGTTCCAGTCCTTCGTGGCACATCGCGATGTAATACTGGGCATTGGGCAGGAGCGAACTTTCGGGATAGTCGGCGATCAACTGCTGGAAGGCCGCGATGGTCTGTTCGAACTTCTTATCCTGGTAGTAGATCTCGGCCACGCGATAAAGGGCGTCCACGGCCATGCGGCTGTCCGGGAACTTCCGGACGAATTCCATAAGCTGCGGCACCGCGTCCGCCGTGGCCCCTTTGCGGTAGTAACTTAGCTGAATGCCCTCCATGGCGTCCTTGACCTGGGGGTCTTCCGGGTAATTGTTGATGAATTTGGTATAAGACGCGATGGCTTTATCGTCCAGCTTGGCGTTGTAATAGCACTGGGCGATGAGAATCTGCATCTCTTTGCGGTGCGGGTTTTGCTCTTCCGGCCATTTGGCCAGCAATTTATACGCCTCAATGGCTTCTTTGTAGCGCTGGGCCTTGAAAAAGGTATCCGCCATGCGGTACGCCGCTTCCGGCGCTTTTTCGCTGGAGGCATAGGCCGGCGTGTTGACCACCCGCTGCCAGGCCTCGATGGCATTGGCGTAATATTCCAATTGGAAGTACGCCTGCCCCGAGTAAAAATAGGCGTCTCCCGCTTCCTGCGTGCCCGGATTGCCCTTGGCAAAAGCTTCATATTTTACGATGGCGTCCTCATAACGCCGGGCATTGAAGAGGTTATGCGCGACCATGACCGAGGCATAATTCTTCAGCTTGGCCGGCGCGTCGAGGCTGGCGGCCAGGTCCTGGGCCGCGCGGCGGGATTCCTTGAAATTCCCGGTCTCGAAATAACTATAGGACAGCCCCAGCTTGGCCCAATTCAGCACGGGCGAATCCGAAAAATTCTCCACGATTTTTTTATACTGGCCGGCCGCCTGGGCGAACATGCTCATGTGATAATACGCTTCACCCAGGTAAAAATAGGAGAGCGCGCGCCAGGTGCTTTTGGAGGGCGGGAAATTGGCGGCCAGGACCTTCAAGATGTAGTGCGTGGTGGAAATAAGCTGTTCGTATTGCTTGGGAATATAGTAGGCCATTTGCAACGCGGCCAGGGCCGCGTCGGAAACATCGGAATACTTGTACTTCATCAGGATATTCTGATAAATGGGGATGGCCCGGGCGTATTGTTCCTGCTTGAAATAACTGTTTCCCAGCAGATAGGTGGCCAACTGCACGTTTTCATGAATGGGATAGGTCGTGAGGAATCCCTTAAAGGTGCGCAGCGCCTGCTGGGTCTGCCCGCTCTGCAGCATGCTCCAGCCGGCCTTGAATTTGGCGCTGCCGGAAACATACGTGTTGGGGTAGTTCTGACCCACCTTGGTGTAGGCGGCAATGGCCTCCGGGTATTTTTTCAATTCCCGCAAACACTCGCCCTTGAGGTACATGGCGTTGGCGTCCAGGGTGGAGCGTTTCACCTCGCGGAGCAGAGTGTTTAGGTGTTTAAGCGCGCCGGCAAAGTCCTCCTGCCGTATCTGGCTTCCCGCGATCTTGTACAGGGCATAGGGGCGGTACTTGGACTGGGGATAGGTCGTGAGGAAGACCTTAAACTCCTTGACCGCCACCGAATAATTGCCGCCTTTATAATATGAATCCGCCTTGCTGTAGGCCGCGTCCAGCACGTAAATGGAATCAGGGTATTTTTCCACGATTTTTTTGAAATTAGCGGCTGCCGGCAGGTACTGCCGCAGGTTTTCCTTGCACCGGCCCACAAAATAGGTGGCCATGTCTCCGTCAACGCTCATGAAATATTGCAGGGCCTGGGCGTATTGCCGGTTGTGGTAATACACCAGCCCCAGGGGCAGCTTGACTTTCTCCACTTTGCGGTAATGGGGATAGCGCCGGGTCAGGCGCTGGATGGTTTCCGAGGCATCGCGCCATTTCCTGCGCGCAATGTAGGATAAGATCTGGCCGTACAGGGCCTCGGCGCGCAGAAAGGTGCCGGAATATTTTTCCGGGAGTTTTTTCCACAGGAGAATGGCTTTTTTATAATTTTTCTGGTTGTAGGCGCACTCCGCCTGGCGATAGGCGGCGGAATCCGAGAAGGATTCCCGCGGATACTTCCTCAAAAAATCCTCGTAAGCCTTGCCGGCCTTCCCGTAAAAACGCTGCTGAAAAAGGGATTCAGCGACCATGTACGCGGCCCGCGGTGCGTTGGGCCTGTCCCTGAATTTCTTGACGTAATCGCCCCAGAAGCGGGGCAGCGCCTTGTCCTGCGAATCCAGCACAGTGGAGTCGAAAGCCTGTTCCCAGGCCTCCCGCGCCATTTTCTCTTTCTCCAAATCAACAGCCAACCCGGCGCGCGCGCCGGTCAAAATCAGAATGCATCCCACCAGGAATATAAAAATTCCCTTGGCTTTACCCGGCATGGTTGTTCCCCTTTTTATGGCTTTTGATTAATGCGCTCCAGGTCGGAGCAACCGGCTTAGTCAAGTTCCAGTCCACCTTCCCCACCCAGGGGTACCGCACTCTGGATCTTAACCGACTCGAAATTGGACTTGATGACTTTCCCGTTGGAGTCCGTGATGACCAACTGGGCGCTGAAATTCCCGTCTGGCGCCGGCAATCCGCGGTCGTCCTTGCCGTTCCACACGATCTGGTTGGGGGGGATCTCCTCACCCACGTAGGAACGGACCACATCCCCGTTCTGGTCCTTGATATTGAGTTCCCAGTCCCTGATCGCATATTTAGACACCGCTTTGATGGCAAAGGTCGTGACTTTCCTGATCCCCACGGGAGAAAAAATCTTGGGCGTGGCCCGGATGCTCATCTGGAATCCGCCCATGGAATATCCGGCCGAGATTTTATGCGCCAGGCCCAGGGCCTCGATGCTGGTGGAGTAATCCAGCGTGACGGGGGCACCCAATAACTGCTTGGCGTTAAAGCCGGCGCCCACGTGAACCCGCATTTCATCGTCCAGGCCGGCGCGCACAAAAACCATGTCCTCGTACACGTCCAGCTCGCCGCCGACTTTCCATTTAAAGCCCTGGTTGCCGAAAGACTTGTATACGTCCGCGTCCAGGAGCAGGTCATCATCGAAAAGCTTGCCCGCCACGCCCAGTACGGCCGTGCTGAAATACATGTCCCCCAGCACGTTCGGCGTCAGGGCGTTTTGTATGTACAGGCCGACCTGCAATTCGGGCATTACGCTATACAAGCCGCCGACATCGATGCCGATGCCCGTGCCACTATGCCCGAAAATATCCTCGTAGGCCACCTTGACGTTGACGCCGGCCGTGAGCCCGGGAAAGACGTCCCGCGCGTAGGCCAGGTACAGCGAGCCTTTCATCATGGAATTGGTGAACCCCTGGGGATTGGGCAGGTAGCTATCGTCCCGGATGTCAAAGCCGGTTGAGCTGAGCAACACCACGCCCACGCCGAGATGCCCGATATCCACGATCGGCATGGCAAAGCCAATAAAATCAAACATGGTATCCTCAAACAGGATCACATGCTGCACCCCGATTTGGATGGGATTCTGGGTGGCCAGACCGGCCGGGTTATAAAAGATGGCGGTCACATCATCCGCCAACCCGGTCATGGCGCCGCCCATGCCGGCCGCGCGGGCGCCCACGTCGTACTGGAGGTACTCGCCCGGCAACCCGTGGTCGCCGGTCCCGGCGTGTAGTAGCGTGGTTCCCGTTCCGGCCAGCAGAATCAGGCCCAGCAGCATCCGTAGGACTGTCTTTTTCATTAGCGATTCACCCGCTTTCTCGAGGTGGAATTCGTTTATCTTTCCTTATACACACCGATCTTGAAACGAGCCACTTCCTGATCATTGCTTTTCACGGTGCAGATATACCCGCCGTTGGCCACGGTCACGCCCTGGTTGTTTTTCCCGTTCCATGGTACCGAGTTCACGCCCTGATGGCCGCCGCGCGGGTCCCCTGCCGGAATATCCTTGCTCCATACCAGGTCCCCCAAGAGTGTATAGATTTCGATGGTAACGCTGGCATCCTCGTTCAGGTTATAGTCGATGTTCGTATATCCCACGAGTGGATTAAAGGGATTGGGGTAGACGCCTCCGGCATTCGTGACGGTTACGAACATGATTAAATCTTCAGTGACCGAAGCCGTCGACGCACGGATCGTATGTTCCAAATTGCTGGCGCCCGCCCTGAAGGTAGTATACGCCAACCCGTTCGCGTTGGCCGTGTTGTTCTGCGCCGTGGTTACCAAATAGCTGTTGGTGGCCACCGGGTCAATGATTTGGAACGTTACATACGCACCCGAAACTTGGTTATTATTAGCGTCATACACCGTGGCGTTGATCACGGCGTCGTTGTTGGACTGGATCTGGTAAAACATCTGCCCGTCTTGTGAATAGGAAATTGTATCGGCCGTGAGTTCGATCCGGGCGGGAGCGGAAGCCATTACGCGAATTTCCGGCGAATAGCCCACATCCGGATCATTGGTGCCGCCGGCATCGCGTACCCGGATGTAAAAATTTTCAGCCGTGTCATAACTTTGTCCGCTGATGACAGCCACGCCAAAAGTGGTACCGCCGGCGGTCAATCCCAAAGTACCGTTGGCCGGCACATACGTTCCCGGGGTGAGCGAATGCTCCATCAGGAAGGACTGCGTCGTAGAGACGACTTCACCGGTACCTGTATAGCGCACTTCCACTCGCATGTTAAAGGTGTTGGGCGCCGCGTCCACATAGACTGGTGTGTTGTCTGTCAACAGCACCCCTTCCACCTCCACCACGAAGGCGACGTCCGTCTCCTGGACAACGCGCACCACGGCGCCGGAGTAGTCCGGGGCGTCCCCGTCCTTAATGGTGCCATTGGCCATATCATGAGGCTTCAGGAACCTCGGGCCCTCGGTGCGCTGCTGAGCAAAGAAATGTGCCAAGCCGTTGGTATCCAAGGACGAACTGCGCGCAAGCACACTGGACGGCACCGCAAGCCCACTGAGGTCGTCGGAGCGTAATTCAATAATATTGGCCGGCGTGCCGGTCCGGATATTTCCGTATAAATCAACGGCCTGAATGCTCACCGGGAACCACGAGCCTGCGAATTGCGCGCTGCCATTATAGGCGTTCAGGGCCAGCGACGGATTCGCGGGCGTTACTCCGTTGTACCAGGCGCCATTGCCTACCGGGCTTACGTTCGAAACATTGGTGGTACCGCTACCCTCAATGGCGATCAACCCCGGTACGACCGCCTGCAGTCCAAAGTACGGCCCAGACACCACCGTGACCAAAGGCGTGGTGCCGGCCGTGGTCGTTGTAACGTCCTCATCCACGCAGGTGATGGTTGAAGCACCGCGGGTGTGGAACCGGAACGTGGTAAAATTTGCGTATCCATTGGTCGGAACCACCGCCACGTTCGCGGAGACCGGGGCGTAAGGATCCGAGGTGGACATACTGATCGTTACGTCGGGATACCGCAAGCCATTGCCGTAAATATCGCAGGTGTAGGCTTGCAAGGAGACGATATTGCCCGCGGTATGCAGGGTCGGAGTACCGAAATTATTGAAGACCGAAACTAAAGCCTGAGGCGGCGCGGTGTCGTAGGTCCCGGAATAAGTTCCGCCCGCGCCGACAGCGTCCGGCGTGTCCATGCCCGTGACGATCGGGACGATGCGGGCGTAGAAATTCTCATCCACGCTGAAATTGCCCGAAGTGCCGCTGCGGTTCCCATAGCCAAAATCATGAGTCGCGGTCAGGAACTGGCTTCCGGACACCTGTTTATAGGAATAAACCCAGGGATAGGACACGCCCTCCTGCCAGCGATTGGCTTCCAGCGTCCCTAATTGCGTGGGCCAGATGCTTTTGTTTCCACCAGCGTCCGTCTGAGCGCCCAGGTCCACCGCACTGTAAGTCGGAAACAACGCGGCACCGTTTAACGAGTCCAGAGTATTCCCATACGCATCAATCGCGGTTACGGTCACCTGGAAAGGAATACCAGCGGTCGCAACGCTACTGAGGATAATGGGATCAATGGTGAATTGAAATCCTTCTCCCGGTTCCGCGTGCCTGACCGGAACCCGGTTCTTGTCCACTTCCAGCACATATGGCGTCCGGCCGGCGCCGTTCGTCACGCCGATCCGCTGACCCGAGGTTCCGTTCACGGTGTAGAGGATCAATCCGTTCACGCCGCTGACGCATTCGTGAACGCCGGCTGTCAAAGTCACGCTTTGGGTACCACCTATAAATGCGCCGAGATTTTCGATGGTCGCCGGGTAGGGATCACTACATTCAATAGTGACGGTGTTGTCCGCCTCGGCCGTTTGGGTCACTTTATTCCAGAATGAGTCGCAGAGCATGAAGGAAATCTTGGTAATGGCCGTGCCGGCCGTTTGTATGGCAGGCTCGCCCTGGATCCCGAAATCGTCGAGCGGATCGATATCCGGCGCAATGCCGGGAAAATGCTCCATACCGCCGGATTCTAAAACGAGCAGGCGGTCGGCGCTGGCGTGCTGTACCCAGAAAGTCGAGCTGGCGCTGACGAGATTTCCAAAGCGAACCCAGAAATTGTTATTTTCATTCCAGTAGTTGTTGGCCCGGTAAACCGTAATATTCCCGTACCACACGCCTAAGGTAAAGACAATCGTCTGGGGGCTAATGGCCTGCAGGGTCGTATCGTGGTCCAAGGTGCTTCTAAGTTCTGCCGCACCGTTAAAGGTCGTGGCGATGGTTACCGCGTCCTCGTAAGCCGTAATCGTACACCACTGCGGCACTCCCGCGGTCCAAAGAGACGGTACTGGGTTGGGAAGGATTTCGAAGTGATCCAGGGTGAAGCAAATAATGGTATACGGCGTGGTGTAATTCGAAACACCTGGCGAAGCGTTTACAATGGTAATGGTATAATTGGCATCGGCATTGAAGGTTGCGTTTATTTGACGGACTCCTCCCACCAAGGTGTAATTCGTGTCATGGATATCGGAAGTGATTGGGTTGGTTTGCGTGGTAATCTGATCGTTCGCCGAGGTAATGAGGTTCCAATAATCGTCCGTGGCGCTAATGGTTATCGGGAAAGACGTTCCCGCCTGCTGGGACAAGGGCGCTCCCTGGTATCCGTCGCCGTTGAACGCCCCGGTACCGCTGGAATCAATCCCACCCGGCCGCCATTGCAAATTGGGTACCAGGCAGAACATTTTCGTATACAGGTCCGGAGCCACTGTCATCGCCTGACTCTGCCCGATATTGCCGGTATAACTGCTGGGCGTATCGTCCGCATTGTCTGAAACAAACAAGGTGGCGGTGGTGGTGCCGGTCGTGGCGCGATACACAGTGGTATTGAAGGAGCGCTGGCCGGCGGAAAACCCGGAAAGCGTCCAATACGCCGTGGCGGAATACGTCATATATACGGGGGTCCCCGCTGGAATCAAGAGCACGCTCTCCGTGGGATTGCTGTAATCCAATTCCGGACAGGTAACATTGACCGTTCCCGCGTAACTCGTCACGGGATTGTAATATTGATCCTGCGCGGTAACGACCACCGGAAACGCCGCCCCGGCCGTTTGGGCCGTTCCAGCGGATACCGCAAAACCGGTAACGCTGGAATGGTAGACGGTAAACGTCCCGGAACTGCTGGTAAACAACGCTCCGGCCACGCTCAAATCCTGAAGCATAGTAGCGACCGTAAGCGTGAAACCGGGATATGCCGAGCCACTGGACAAAGCGATGGGATTAGGCGCAACCGAGGCGGAAGCATCAGATACTGTCAGGTGCAGGGTGCCGTCCCAGACCGTGAGCGTCTCATTTCTATTCACTTGATTGCCATAACCGTCCGTCGCCACGATTGAAACGTTAAACGGCGTCCCCACCTGTTGCGGAACCGGTGATCCGTCGCGTCCCCACGTGCCCGCAAACTGTTCACCCGGGGTTCGAGTCTGACCGGGCATGAACACGATATAGCGCATATCCGAGTTCGCGGAAATATTAAAGCTGTTCGAATCGGTATTTCCGATTACCGAGTGGACAATACGCACCACATAATTATTTTGCGCCTTGCGAATCGCCAGGCTGCCGGAATAATTGCCATCGCCGCTGAATGACGAACTGGATAGGCCCGGCGATAAAATCCAAGCCCCATTGGCGTTCGAAAGCGGATTCACGCCGCCCTCCAGAACCTCCAGGGAGGTGCTTCCCGAAACGGAAGTGACCGTGTTTCCATACATATCAAAAGCCCAGGCGCTCAAGCTGATACTGGTGCCGGCCGTCGTGCCGGATATGTTATTTATCGTGAAATTATTTATACCGGCTGGATTTAAAGGCACGATGTCCGTGTTGAGCTGCGCCGCCCCGCTGTCTGTGGCCGTCATTAGCAGGAAGCCGTCTCCGGCTATGCGCAATTCGCAGGAATTAAAGTTAAGCGTACTGCCGCCGCCAAAGCCTTGGGGACCGCCATAAACGAATCCAGGGTCCTCGGAGGTGAGCGTGACGGTGGTGGCGCCGGCCGTCCGGGTATTCCAGTAAGCGTCGCAGGCATGAACCGTCAAGGTAAAGGCCGAGCCCGCGTTCTGCGCCGTGGTGGTATTGGAGGCTGAAGCCCGGCCAATGCCGCCGCTTTCGCCCGACCGGACGGTCTGTCCCGGCCCGATTATCAGCAGCCTGAAAAACGGCGCGGGATCGATGGTAAAACTCTGATAAGTGTCGACGCTGGGCGAATTGGATTTATACACCCGGAATTGCGCGTACGGGGAGGCATGGTAAAAGGTGTGACTTCCCGTGTACACGCCGTTCGTGAAATTAATAACACCCTCATTCGCGGTGCCGCCATCCACGTTCGCTTCAAGAGCATATAACTGAGCGCTCCCATTGAACGCGTCGCAGAGATTATTCGAGGCGTCCCGGGCTTGGATCGTGATGACACTGCCCGAACCCGCGGTAAAAGTGGGCAGGGCCGTGAAAGTAAAATGATCAATTACCTGAACGTACACCTGGGTCATGTCCGCCCCAATGCCGCCCGCGGCGGCCACATCAATGGCCACCATGGAGTTGCTGCTCGGCTCGAGTATGACGGTAATTCCGGAGCGTCTGGAGTTGGAAACCGGCGGGGCGCCGTAGGAATCGGGCAGGTCAAAAAGGCCGGAAGGATTGAATGTCGCGGTGGCGGGCGAACTCAATTGAGTCGTGTTCGGGAAGCTGTTTATGGGAAGATTGGTCCCATCGTTAAAACAAAAAACACCACCCACCAAGACGAACTGCTCCCCGGCGACTTGCGTCACGGGATTATAACGGTTGGGCGCACTGGCTCCGTCATATGTTTGTCCTGGTGCAATAACCAGGAACTTGGTGGTAGCCGCCTGAGCCGAATTGACCGTAATGAAAAAACCGACCATCAGCCATAGCGAGCAATGTAAAAAACCTTTCAAGAATGGCCTTAGCCTTAAGTGTGGAGTTCCACTTTCCATTCGCATGGGCCTTATTCCTTTCAAATTATTTGACATTCTGCCTGAATCAATAATTAACATATTTTCATTATACAAAATACCCTAGGTATGTCAATTCCTATCTAGATATACATATCAATTATCGTCTTTTTTTACAATTCATTAACATAAAATAATAATTTCTCGACAATTTCGGATATTACTCTTGTTTCATAATATTATCTCTGTCAGTTCTTCCGAGGGCGGATGTAATTCTCCCCTACTATTAATTATTAATGCACCAGGAAAATCTTGCCTATTATTTTTTCGTTGCTATCCAACGTAATAACATATAAATACACACC
>JAUXBQ010000096.1 GCA_030619365.1 candidate division FCPU426 bacterium
GCCTGCCGGAACCGGCGCTGGCGGACCTGGCCAACGCCCGGCTGGCGGAGGCCATCATGCGGGTACGACGGGGCGAGGTCGCGGCCGTGGCCGGGTATGACGGCATTTACGGAAAGATCAAACTTTTTTCCGCGGAGGGCAAGGCGCCGGAAAACTCGCGGCAAATGTCCCTGCTGGGGTCTTAGTCCATCTAAGCCCGAAGAGCAGGGGTGCAGCCTTGGCCCGGGAAATGGCGCACACAAGGGGATGAGTATGAAACGACTAATTTGGCGGTTCAGCCTGCCTTTGCTCATTTTGCTGGCCGGCAGCGCACAAGGGAGCGAGGAAATCATGCCCAGTACGATTACCACCTTTCAACTCAAGAACGGCCTGACCGTGATCGCCAAACCACTGCACCAGGCGCCGGTGGTCTCGGTATATATCTGGTACCGCGTGGGGTCGCGGAATGAGCGGCCGGGGCAGTCCGGCATGGCGCATTTCCTGGAACACATGATGTTCAAAGGCAGCCAGCAGTACGCCAAGGGTGAAATAGCCCGCTTGGTGGGACGCACGGGCGGGAATCAAAACGCCTTCACGAGCCTCGATTATACCGCCTATTTCGAAACCGTACCGTCCGAGCACCTGGAACTGGCCCTGAAAATAGAGGCGGACCGGATGGTGAATGCCACGCTCTTGCCCAAGGAATTCGAGCAGGAGCGATCCGTCGTTTTGTCGGAATTGGACGGTAACCAGAACTATCCCGAAGTGCGCCTGTGCGAACTGGTCAATGCCCAGACCTGGCTGCGGCATCCCTACCGGCGGCCGGTCATTGGCTGGCGGGAGGAAGTCGTGGGCATGGAATTGAAGCGGATGAAATCCTTTTACCAGGAGCATTACCGGCCCCAAAACGCCACGCTGGTGGTGGTGGGCGATTTCCAGCTCCCGAAGCTTCGCGATCTGGTCCAGCGCAACTTCGGATCATTGCGGCCAGGGCCGGAAACCACGCCACTGAGATTTCCCGCTGAGGTGCAAAAAGGAGAGCGCCGGGTTGTTTTACGGGACCACGGCTCGGCTTCCATTCTGCGCATGAACATCCCCCTTCCGCCCGCCGGGCACCCTGATCATTACGCCCTGGCCGTGCTGAACGACGCCCTGACCAAGGGCAAAGCCTCCCGCCTGTATAAGGCCCTGGTCGAGACCGGCCTGGCCACCTCGGTTTCGGGCGCGCCCCTGGAAATGATCGACCAGGGATACTGGACCCTGCACGCGGTCTGCCAGCCGGGCGTTTCCCCGGAGACCGTGGAAAAAGCCATGCGCAAGCAATTCGAGCAGGTCAAGTCCCGGCCCTTGTCCACGCGGGAATTTCAGCGCTCCTTGAATCAGACCCGGGCCGAGTTGATTTACGCGCGGGACAGCCTTACGGATCAGGCCATGCTGCTGGGGTTCTTCCAGACCGTGGCCGGGGATTACCGGTTGCTGGATCAATATCCGGAGAAAATCGCCGCCGTCACGCCCGCCCAGGTGCAGCAGGCGGCGCGAAAATATCTGGTATCGGAAAAAATGACCATCGGTTATTTTCTGCCGCTGCCCGGCGGAAAGCCGGGAATGCCCGGGCCCGCGCCCGGAGACGTGCTCTCGGCCTGGCCCGAATCCCGGCAGTCCTTCCGTCGCCCGGTTTGGTCCGGGCCGGCGTTACTCCCCGTGTCCGGGGACCGTGGGGGAGGCGGGTCCGGCGGCTCACGCCAAGCGCAGCGCATTGTCCTGCCCAATGGCCTCACCTTGCTGGTGCATCCCAACCCGGCTAATCCCATGTTTGTTTTGTCCGGACTGGTCCAGGGCGGCATGGCGCGCGAACCCGGGGATAAGCCCGGCGTGGCCGTGGTACACGCGCAAATGCTCGATCGGGGCACGAAAAAACGCACCTTTTCCCAGTTGACGGAAGCGCTGGAATTCAAGGGCGCGCACCTGTCCTACACTGTCAACAAGGAGGAACTGCACTTCAATGCCGAAGCCCTGTCCGAAGACCTGGAGCTGGTCCTGGGTATTTTGGCCGAAAGCCTGCAGCAACCGGCTTTTCCCGAGGCTGAGTTGAAAAAAGTGAAGAAACAGGTGCATAGCCACTGCCTCATGGCCAAGGACGACTCCCGCCTGCAGGCCTGGCAGGGATTTTTTGAGCTGGCCTACCCCCCGGGCCACCCCCTGACGCGCAGTCTGATTAGCGTGGAGCCGGGCATATCCCGTTTGACTAGGAGCGACGTTCTGGCCTTTCACCAACGAATCATCCGGCCGGAGCGGACCATTCTTTCGATATCCGGAGACGTGAATCCCGCGCAGGTTAAAAAGGCCGTGGAAAAATTGTTCAGGGACTGGAACACGGGCCAGGGACCAGAGGCACGTGCCTGGGAAAAATTACCACCCCTGCCAAGGGTGAAGACCATCAGAAAAACGACCAAAACCCTGCCAGGCAAGCGCGAGAGCATCGTGGTCCTGGGGCACGAGGGCATTCACCGCCTGGATCCGGATTATTACCCGGCCTATCTGGCCAATCATGTTTTGGGCGGAGCAGGGCTGTCCAGCCTGCTGATGCGGGAAGTGCGCGACCGGGCGGGCCTCACCTATTCCATTTACTCCATGTTTAAGTTGTCTCACGGCGTCCGGCCCTGGTGCCTGTCCCTGCAGGCGAACCCGGACCAGGCGGCCCGGGCGGTGGAGATGGCACTGGCCGAAGTCAAGCGCCTGCAAGCCGGAAAAATCAAGGAACAGGACCTGGAGGACGCCCGGGGGCAATTGGTGGGCGGGCTTTCGCTGAGCCTGGAGACCAACGCCGGCATCGCCTACCTGAACCGGGAAGTGGAATATCACCGCCTGGGCGAAAATTATCTGGCCGATTACACCCGGGCGGTCCGGGGGGTCACCTTTACCCGCATGGTGCAGGCGGCCCGCAAGTGGCTGCACCCGGAAGCGTACGTGCTTTCAGTGGTTGAGCCCGAGCGAAAAAAAACCCAGAAGCCTCAGGCCGGGAAATTGCGCCAGCCCGGCAGTGGGAAAAAGTAGGGAACTTTTTATTGACTGTCACCCCGGCATGTATTCAGCCGGGGTCCAGGGCGTTTTGGAATCCAAGACGCATTGTAGGCCTGGATGTCCTGGATTCCCCGACAGGAAGGAAATCACTGAAAGGGACTTCCTTCGGACGCCATACGCCCCTACGGGGTTTCATGTAATTGGGTTGACTTCTAGGGACAAATGGCTATACTTGCCAGGTAGATTTTAGGGCCGGCGTGCCGGCTACCAAAAGGAGGAAAAGCACATGGACCAATTTGAGATGAAAAAGCCGTTCAGCAAGGATTCCTTTAAAAATTACAGTGGCATTATCATAGCCGGCGCAGTTATCCTGCTCCTGTTTGTGTTCAATCCCATTGTCATCATCGGGGCGGGCGAGCGCGGGGTGGTGTTTTCCCGCTTTACGGGCGTGCAGGACAAAGTGATGCAGGAAGGGATGAATTTCCGCATCCCGGCCATTGAGAACATCATAAAATTCGATATCAAGACCCAAAAATTGGAGCGCGCCAGCGACGGCGCTTCCATGGACCTGCAGGAAGTAAACTTGCGGACCGTGGTCAACTACCACCTCGAGCCCGACAAGGTCGCCAAGTTATTCCAGGAAGTGGGTGTGGACTTCGAGCGCAAGGTCATCGAGCCTTCCATTCAGGAAGCCATCAAGGCGGGCACGGCCCTGTTTGCGGTGGAGGACATTATCGTGCAGCGCCCCAAGCTCAAGGCCGTGATCACCGAAGCGCTCAGCAAGAAGCTGGCTGCGTACAACATCATCGTGGAGGGCGTCAACCTGACCGATATCACCTTTTCCCCGGAATTCAACCGCGTGGTTGAGCAGAAGCAGATCGAAGAGCAGAAAATCAAGACAGCCGAATACAAGAAAAAACAGGCCGAACAACACAAGCTGCGGACAATTTTGGAAGCCCAGGGCGAGGCGGAAAAACAGCGGCTGATCCGGATGCAGGTCACCAAGGATATCGTGTCCCTGGAATGGATCAAAAAATGGGACGGCAAGCTGCCGGAGACCATGATGGGCGGGGAAACCATACCCATGATTAAATTATCAAGATAAGTCACACTCCAACGCACAGGAGGCGAAAGCATGAACGATCCCTTGTTTGCGGGCGTGAATCGGGTGAAAGATCCGGCCGCGCCGACGGATCTGGAGAAAAAGCACCTGCCGGACATTTCGGCGCCCGCGGAAGTCAAGGCCCGGGAACCCTTTGCCGTGACAATCACGATCGGCAAGAACCTGCCCCACCCGGACGAGGGGGGGCACTGGATTCAATGGCTGGAACTGTACGCCGGGGAAGGCTACCTGGCACGGGCGGACCTGACTGCCACGGTTTCCGCCACCCCGGTGACCTTTACGCTGAAACTAAATCAAGACGCGGACCTGGTGGTACGGGCCCGCTGCAATCTGCACGGTGTCTGGGAGAACCGGGTTCCCATTAAAGTGCAGTAGGAGGACACGTGGATAAATACGTATGCATGGTGTGCAATTACGTTTATGACCCGGAAAAGGGCGATCCGGAAAACGGCGTGACCCCGGGAACACCATTCGAACAATTGCCAGATGACTGGGTCTGCCCGGAATGCGGGGCGGATAAATCCAATTTTGAAAAACAATAAAATCAAAAAGAGCGAGGATCTGATGATCCTCGCTCTTTTTTTTCCCCTATCCTGTGCGTCCAACCCGTGGCGGCGATGCGAACCGGATGATTTCCCGGCCGGGGAGAAAGCGGGGTTTCCAGCGTGAAAGTACTGAATGGCCGTCGCGTGAAAAATGCCTTGCTGGCCGGCATACAATGGTTCGGGCATTTTCGCCGGACCATTGACAGAATCAACGTCTTTCCGGTGGCGGACAACGATACCGGGAAAAATATGTATCATGCCTTTCAGGCGGCGCAGAAGGAAATTGAGGCAATCCCCGGCCAGAGCGCGGCCGAGGTGGCCTGGGCCGCGGCGCGCGGATCGCTGATGGGCGGCCGGGGTTGTTCGGGCATGATTTTATCCGGCTTTTTCGCGGGATTCGCCGAGGCTGTGGGAGACCGGAAAAACCTGTCCGCCCGCGATTTGGCGCTGGCGTTCCAGGTCGGCTGCATGCGGGCCCGGGAGCGGATCGACCATCCGGTGGAAGGCACGATCCTCTCCGTGGGCGAGGCGGCGGCCAAGCACGCCGTGGCCACGGCCAAGCACACGGGACAGCTCAGGGACGTTATGCTGGCCGCCTGGCACGGAGCCCAGGTCGCCTTGCGCAATACCACCCGCCAATTGCCCGTGCTGCGGGAGCACCAGGTCGTGGACGCCGGCGGCATGGGCCTGATGTATTTTCTGGAAGGCATGGTGCGCTTCAATTCACGACAGCCGCTGGACGCCGAATCCGCGGTCGCCGCGGCCTCGCCGGAAACGCCGCGGGTGAGGCCCGCCGCGCGCCGCGTTTTGGAGCATAACTTCTGCACCGAATTTATCGTCACCGGCGCCGCCCTGAACCAGGATATGCTGCGGACCCTCCTGCAGCCCTGGGGCGAGGACTTGATGATCGCCCAGGTGGATTCGGTCACCTTCAAGGTCCATCTGCATACCAGCAAGCCGGACCAGGTTTTAAACCACCTCGGCCACCTGGGCCGGATTACCTGGCGCAAGGTAGATGACATGGAGAAGCAGCACCAGCACGCCTGGGCTCCGGAAAAAACGTAAGGTAGGGGCGGTTCGCGAACCGCCCTCGGCTGTTAAAACCCTCCAGCGATGAATAGGGAGAAAAGAAGCGATGCCGGAAAAAATAGCGATTGTCACGGACAGCACCTCGGATATTCCGGTCGCCCAACTGGAGGCGGAGGGCATCGCCATGGTCCCGCTCAGCATTTTTTTCGGCGAAGAGGAGTTTCTGGACGGGGTTGACCTGGAACCCGAGCAATTCTACGCGAAATTGGCCGAGAATCCGCATTTTCCCACGACCGCGCAGCCGCCTCCGGGGAAATTTTTAAACGTGTACCAGGAACTGGAAAAAAACGGGTTCACCCACATCCTGAGCCTGCACATTTCCCGGAAACTTTCCGGCACGTCCCAGTCCGCCCAGGTGGCGGCCAATATGCTGCCCCAGCTCACGATTAAGGTGCTGGATTCAAAGATGGCCAGCTGGGGTCTGGGCAATCTGGTGCTCTGGGCCCGCACCCTGGTCCGGCAGGGAATGGCGTTCTCTCAGTTGGTTCGTGAGGTCGAAGAGCAAATTCCGCGCACGATCATCTATTTTTCCCTGGACTCGCTCGACGCGCTCGAACGCGGGGGGCGTATTGGCAAGGCCCGGGCATTTATCGGCAAGTACCTCGGCATCCGGCCGATTATGGTTTTAAAGGAAGGCAGCGGCGAAATCGAGGTGGTGAAAACCGTACGGTCCAGCAAGGCCGTGATAGCCGAAATCGTGCGATTAGCCAAACTTTATCAGGAGAAATACGGCGTGCGTTTTCAGGCCACCGTGCTGGAGGGCGTCAAGGGCCAGCCCAGTTCGGACCTCTTCCGAATCCTCAAAGCTTCCGGGATCCCGTTTCCCAAATTGGTGTCAGGCAAAATCGGGGGCGTGATCGGAACTCACCTGGGCCCCAGCGGCATCGGGCTCGCGCTCTGCTAAAAAAAAGCTGGAAGTCTCTTGGCCGGCTGGGATTGCCGGCCCTGAAAAACCCCGAATTAACCCTTGCAAGTTCAGTCCCCTGATTTTACACTTGGGTTCCAATGGTAGCGAATCCGCGTTTCTATTCAAATAAATTATGGTCTTTTTTTAATTGTCTCCCCGGTGAAAACCGGGGTCCAGTTCATTAAAAAAATAGAATTCCTGGATACCGGCTTTCGCCGGTATGACGATTGACTGAAGAACGGTTGGGGGCTTGACCTTGCATCATCAAAAACCCATGTTAGTACTTCTGCTGGCCGGGATCCTGGTCCTGGCTTGCGCACCAAAGAACCCATCCGAGTCCCGCCGTCTTACCTACCGGTTCGAGGACAGTGGAACCTACCGCGTGGAGACCAAGTACCAAATTAACCATGTTCAGCGGAAATCCCACCAGGGGAAAGTATTTTCCGCGCAGGAGTCGCGCCTGTTCGTGCAGGCCGCGTTTCGTCTGACCACACGCACCCTGGATAACCGGCAACTGGCCGTTACTTACACGTTGCTCCATCTGAGCTGCCACGATCAGGGGGGGAACTTCCGTCTGGAAATCGGGCCGGAAAGCGGGGAATTGTCCTGGTACGGCAAGCAGGAATCGCTGCTGGAATACCTGGGGCCAGAGGGCTGGGCCCGTTATCAGAAAATAATCCGGCAACCCCTGGCCCGGGTGGTCATTACGCCCCGCGGGATTCAGCTGGAGAGCGATTCGGATCTGGAGAAGTCGCGGGGTTTTAACTATGACCTGGTGAAAATCCTGCATAAAAACCGGGTCATCGGCGATCGGATTCTTAAAAGCCTGAAAATCCCACCGGTGCTCATGGCGATTCTCCCGGAGAAACCGGTTCGGGCCGGGAGCAAATGGACGTACCACGGGCAGGCCGCCCAGGGCCTATCCACCTGGGATAAACCCCTGGACAACCGGTTTTCCGTAGTGTCCGGAGGAGAGCAGGGGCTTCGGATCCGTCTCCGCAGTAAAATGAAATTCAGCAGCGAGGAACTGACCAATTTGGGAAAGTATATCGGGTTTGACGATCTGAAGGACGTGCAGTTTAAAAGCAGCCGGTTTAAAATCAGTGGGGAAATCCTGTATTTGCCCGGGCCCGGGCGCCCGGAAAGCGGGCAAATGAAAATCGAAAAAAAATACGGCCTCCGGACCGGGGACGAGGATTGGGAAATGGAAGAGGCCGAGGAATATGAATTCACCGTACAACCCGTAGCCGAGGGTGAATAAATATTGATTTTGCCTGCCCCGGGATTTATACTTGATTACTAATATTTTATTGAGGTGAACGAATGCCCAGGTTTTTTATAATTCTCTTCAGTGTGTTGGTTGCGTTGGCGTTTATTCTACCAACCGTGCAAGCTTCTACGCCGACGTTTACGGTTACGGAAACGCCGACGTTTACTCAAACTTCCACCATAACGCCTACCTCAACCATAACACCGACTTATACCATTACACCAACGATAACGCCCACGTATACCATTACTCCGACCTCGACCATCTCGCCAACTTACACCATTTCGCCTACGATTACGGTAACCTCAACCTCGACTGAAGTTCTGAACCAAATAGTCAGCGTGAACCATAATTACTTCAATCCCCTGGAAGGGCAGACCCTGGAAATCAGCAATCTGAACACCACGCACGGCGAGGTGACCATCCGTGTCTTTACCCAAACCGGAGTCCTGATCAAGGAACTTCTGCGCAACCAGCAAATCACAGCCGGACAGGTCCCGGTCTGGGACGGCCGCAACACCGCGGGCGAAGCCGTGGCCTCGGGCGTGTATGTCATCATGGTTAATGGGAAGAAATTGCACAAACGCTTTCGGGTGGCCGTGATTAAATGAAGCGGAACGTCGGTGTGCTGGATAAGGGGATACGCCTGTTTCTGGCCACCTTGTGCGCGATTTACGGATTCACCCACGAGCCGCGCAGCGGCTTAAACGGCCTGTTGATCTTGACGGCCGCCTACCTGTTCATTACCTCGCTGGCCGGCGTCTGCGCCCTCTATTCGGCCCTGGGCTGGTCCAGCCGGGAAAAGAAGCGAGAATAAAAAACACAAAAACAACCTGATCCTGTAACAGCAGGTAAAGCGCTTGGGTGTGGGGTTCTGCAATGTTCCTGGATTCCGGCTTTCGCCGGAATGACATTCTTTGGTATGTTTAATTGCCGGAGTAATAACTAAAGTGAAAGGCCATGGTAAGCGACGGTTATCCAAACAAGCGCTTTCTTTTAAAAGCTTTCCAGGGGGCTCTGGCCCTGTTGCTCTGCATAGAGGTGCTCATCCTGGAAGCACCGCTCAAAGCCGAAACTAGGGGTGGGCCGGGTGATTTCATGGAAACCATCCGGACCCTGGCCC
>JAUXBQ010000148.1 GCA_030619365.1 candidate division FCPU426 bacterium
AAATACGACAACGCCAAGCATAACATCATCTCGAACGCCTCCTGCACCACCAACTGCCTGGCGCCGGTGGTAAAGGTGCTTAAGGAAAAATTTGGCATCGTGTCCGGCCTGATGACCACCATTCACTCCTATACCAACGACCAGGTGGTGCTGGACGCGCCGCACAAGGACCTGCGCCGGGCCCGGGCGGCCGCGCAATCCCTGATTCCCACCACCACAGGCGCCGCCAAGGCCCTGGGTTTGGTCATTCCTGAAATGAAGGGAAAGCTGGACGGGTTGGCCATTCGCGTGCCCACGCCCAACGTGTCCATGGTGGACCTGGTGGTGAAGGTGGAAAAGGCGGCCACCAAGGACGAGGTTAACGCCGCGCTGAAGGCCGCGGCGGACCAGAGTGCTTACCTGGATTACAGCGAAGAGCCGTTGGTGTCCAAAGATTACAACGGGAATCCCGCTTCCTCGATCGTGGATGGACTTTCCACTTACGTTAGCGGCGACCTGGTAAAGGTTATGTCCTGGTACGACAACGAGTGGGGTTATTCCAATCGCGTGGTGGACTTGGTTCAGTTCATGGCGAAAAAATAAGCAACTCAAATGAGTGGCAAGCACGGCGGGAACCGGTTTACGGGCTGGTTTCCGCTGGTGCGTTTGACCCCTGCTTTTTATTATGAGACGGCGGGCGGTCAGGGAGGTGGGTATGCCTAAGTTATCAGTCGCGGATCTTGACATTCGCGATCAGCGGGTTTTGGTGCGGGTGGATTTTAATGTGCCCATGGATAAAACCCGGCACATCACGGACGACACACGGATTCGCAGGGCCCTGCCCACGATCGGCCATTTGCGGCAAGGCAAAGCCCGGACCATCCTCTGCAGCCACCTGGGACGGCCCAAGGGCGGCCCGGATGACCGCAGCCAGTTCTCGCTGGCCCCGGTCGCGAAGCGTTTGGGCGAATTGCTGGGCTGCGAAGTGAAGATGGCGCCGGACGTGGTCGGCCCCGAGGTGGATCAGCTGGTAGCCGGCCTGCAGCCCGGGGAAGTGCTCATGCTGGAAAATGTCCGCTTTGCCCCGGGCGAGACCAAGAATGATCCGGAATTCGCCCGGCAGCTGGCCGCGCTGGCGGATCTGTACGTCAACAACGCGTTTGGCTCCGCCCACCGCGCGCATTGCTCCACCGAAGGCGTGGCCCACCTGTTCAAAAAGGCGGCAGCCGGTTTTTTAATGGACAAGGAGCTGCAGTACCTTGGCCAGGTTATTTCCCAGCCGGAACATCCCTTCGTCGCTATTTTGGGTGGCGCCAAAGTTTCGGGAAAACTGGAAGTGATTAAGAACTTGCTGCCCAAAGTGGATGCCCTGATTATCGGCAGAGGCATGGCCTATACCTTTTTGAAGGCCAAGGGCATTGGCATCGGAAAATCTCTCTGCGAAGATGAATTGATTCCCATGGCCAAGGAAATATTGAAGCAGGCCCTGGATCTGGACAAACAGTTATTGTTGCCGATTGACCATATCGTGGCTGACGATTTCAAGGCCGACGCCCGCCAAAAGCATGTGCCGCGAGGCACCATCGACGAGGGCTGGGAAGGCATGGATATTGGTCCGGATACGGTAAGAAAATTCTCCGCGGCCATTAAAAAAGCCAAAACTATAGTTTGGAACGGCCCCATGGGTGTTTTTGAAATGGAACCGTTTGCGCGGGGAACCCTGGCGATCGCGGAAGTGCTGGCCAACTCCGGCGCCACCACCATTGTGGGCGGCGGAGACTCCGTGGCCGCGGTGACGCAGATGGGCTTGGCGGACAAAATGACCCATATGTCCACCGGCGGCGGGGCTACGCTGGAATTTTTAGAGGGCAAACAGCTTCCGGGAATCGAAGCGCTCAACGATAAGTAGGGGCGCGGTCCCCGCGCCCTGGTTGATGTCACCCCGGCCCCGCATGCGCGGGGCAAGCATAAGCCGGGGTCCAGAGGATTTATGACTGCACAATACATGACGGGCCTAAGTGTCCTGGATTCCCCGACAGGAAGGAAATCACTGAAAGGGACTTCCTTCGGTCGCCCGCTGCAGACATGCGGGAATGACATAAAAAAAAAGATGGATGTACTGGATTCCGTCCCGGCTTAGAACGCGCCGGGATGACGTTTGCCGGAATGACAGAGACAACTGGAGGATGTTTTTTATGCGCATACCGATCATGGCGGGAAACTGGAAGCTCAATAAAACAAAACAGGAAGCCGAAGCCTTGGCTGGGGATATCGCGGCCGGTGCCCGGGACGTCAAGGACGTGGAGATCGTCTTGTGCCCGGTCTATACCGCGCTGGACTCGGTCGGCCGCACAATATCCGGGACCGCGTTGAAACTCGGCGCCCAGGACGTATATTGGCAGGAATCCGGTGCCTTCACTGGCGAAGTGTCTTCGACCATGCTGAAAGACGCGGGCTGTGTCTTTGTAATCGTCGGCCATTCGGAGCGGCGCCAGTTTTTTGGGGAAAGCAACGAGACCGTGAACCAAAAAGTGAAAGCCGTGCTTCAGGAAGGATTGACGCCCATTATGTGCGTGGGCGAAACCCTGCCGGAACGGGAAGCCGGACGCGTGGAAGCCGTGGTCAGCGACCACGTTAAAGGCGGACTGGCCGGCCTGACAGCGGAAGAGATCGGCCGCGTGGTGATCGCCTATGAGCCGGTGTGGGCCATCGGGACCGGAAAAACCGCCACACCCGAACAGGCGCAGGAAGTACACGAGCTGATCCGGGGGTTGCTGCGGGAACTGGCCGGGGCCGAAGTGGCGGAGCGCGTGCGGATTCAGTACGGCGGCAGCGTCAAACCGGATAACGTGAAAAGCCTGATGAGCCAAAAGGATATTGATGGGGCCCTGGTGGGCGGCGCGAGTTTAAAAGCCGACGCGTTCCTGTCCCTGGTCAAGTTTAACGAAAAGTAAGACGCGGCGTCCCGCGCGCCGGGCAGAGGTCCCGATCAGCCCGGTCAAGGAGGAACACCATGCTGAATAGTCTGTTTTGGATATTGCATATCGCGAATTGCATCGTACTCATCATCGTTGTCCTGCTGCAGGCCGGCAAGGGATCCATGGCCGGGCTTTCCCTCGGGGGCGGAGCCTCGCAGACGGTATTCGGCTCCTCGGGCGGCAAGAATTTCTTTGCCCGGTTGACCACCGGCCTGGCCATTTTATTCATGGTGACCTCGATTGTCTTGTCTCTCATGTCTTCGCGCCAGGCCCAAAGCTACCGCGGGGTGATGCAGCAATTGCCGGGTGCAACCGAGCAGACCGTTCCCGCGGAGCGGCAGGCCGAACCTGCTGCGGCGGAACCATCCAGCCTTCCACCCGCCCCGGATCAGCCGTAAATTGTAGAGACGCACGGCCGTGCGTCTCTACAATGCTTAGGGGTTGACAAGCCTCCGGGCGGCGGCTATAATTTCACCTTCCGTTGACGGGTGGAAGTAATAAAAATGTTGAAAATCAACATTAATTCTATAACGGTTGATCCCGAACCCTTCCAGACCGAGGTGGATCCGGCCAGTTTGGACCTGGGTCCCGAGGCCTTGGTTCGCGAACCCGCTCAGGTGGAATTTCAAATCCACCGAATGGGCGAGAAGGTTTATATTCGCGGTGAAGTGACGACCAGCGTTGACTTGAAGTGCGCGCGTTGCCTGGCGGGGTACACCCAGCCGCTTCGCGCCAAACTGACGTTGCTGGCAGTGCCGGGTGCGGGGGACGAAGCACAGGCCGGGGCGAACGAGCAGCCGCTGGGAGAAGAGGACCCGACCCTGATTTATTACGCCGGGGATCAGCTTGATTTACTGAGCGAAGTACGCGGCGCTTTGATCTTGGCGCTGCCCATGAAACCGCTTTGTGCTGGAACGTGTCCGGGTTTGTGTCCGCACTGCGGCGCGCGCCTGGCGGAGGGTCCTTGCGCGTGCCCGCCCCCGGGTCCGTTTTCCGACTTGAAAAATTATCAGTCCTAAGAGACGTACGCTTGGGGTATATGCAACCCTAGACAGCAGGAGGAATTTTACCAATGGCGAATCCGAAAAGAAAATTTTCCAAGGCCCGTACGCGCAAACGCGCCGCTACCTGGAAACTCGCGGCAGTCAACGTTTCGATCTGCTCACAGTGCCAGCAGCCAAAGCAGCCCCACCGTTTGTGCCCGAACTGCGGTTATTACCGCGGCAAGGAAATAATCACTCCTGAAAACGCGTAGCATCGGAAAGGTGGCCGCACGTTGCGAGTAGCGCTGGATTGTATGGGCGGGGACAAAGGGCCCCCCACGATGGTCCTGGGAGCACTGGAAGCAATTCGGGAAAACCCGGACATCACCCTGCTGATGGTGGGCGACCAGAATATTCTGAAATCCATCCTGGCCAAGCAGAAGAAAAAATATAACTCCCGCCAAATGGAATTTCATCACGCCTCCGAAAGGATCCTGATGAGAGACCCGCCGGCCCTGGCGGTGCGGCAGAAAAAAAACTCATCCATGCACCTGGCCAACCAGCTGGTGAAAAGCGGCGAGGCGGACGCCGTGTTCACCGCCGGCAATACCGGCGCCGCCATGGGCGTGTCGCTGCTGACCCTGGGCCGCATTCCCGGCATTATCCGCCCCGCGCTCATGGTCAGTTTCCCGTCCCTCAACCGGCACGGCTGGACCTCGCTTCTGGACGTAGGGGCCAACGTGGATAGCAAGCCCAAAATGCTCGCGCAGTTCGCGGTCATGGGGGACCTGTACTGCCGGCATTTGCTCAACGTGCCCAAGCCCCGCGTCGGACTGCTCTCGCTGGGGCAGGAGGAATCCAAGGGCAATGAATTGGTCAGGGAAACGCATGAACTTTTCAAGAAATTCAAGAGCATCAACTTCATCGGAAACATCGAGGGGCAGGGTATTGTGAACGGCAAGGCGGACGTGGTGGTGTGCGAGGGCTTTGTCGGCAACGTTGTTTTGAAATTCGGCGAAGGTCTTATGCGCCTGTTCGGCGATATCCTCAAGCGCGAGGTCGCGACCAACTGGCTGAACAAGCTGGCCGTGGCCATGTTGGTGCCCACCATCCGCCGCATTTACCGCCGCATGGACTACAAAGAGTACGGCAGCGCGCCCCTGTTGGGTGTGCAGGGAATTTCCACCATCGGGCACGGCAAGTCGAACAGCAAAGCCATTAAGAGCGCTATTTTGCATTCCGCCAGGGGTATCCAGGAACATATCAATGATAAAATTACCGCCTCGCTAAGGGAAAACGGAGTAGCCGAGTAAATGGCGGACACCTTGCGGCGCGTCGGGATCGCGGGAATGGGCTATCACCTCCCGGAAAAAGTCGTTACCAACCGCGACCTGGAAAAAATCATGGATACCACCGATGAGTGGATTCGCAGCCGGACCGGCATCCGGGAACGGCGCATCGCGGCGCCCGAGGAAGCAGCTTCGGACCTGGGAGTCAAGGCCGCGGAACTGGCCCTGGCGGACGCCGGGGTGGACGCGGCCACGCTGGATACGGTCATCGTGGCTACCTCCTCGCCGGACATGTTTTTTCCGGCCACGGCCTGCCTGATCCAGGACCGCTTGGGCGCCAAGCAGGCCGGGGCCTTTGATCTTTCGGCCGTGTGTTCAGGTTTTCAATTCGCGTTTGTTACCGGAACGAAGATGGTGGAGAGCGGTCAGGCCGACAGGGTATTGGTCGTGGCCGCCGAAAAATTCTCCGCGTTTTTGGATTGGCAGGACCGGCAGACCGGCGTGCTCATGGGTGACGGCGCGGGCGCGGTGCTCCTGACGCCGGATGCGCCCCGCGGTGAAGTGCTGGCCAGTGTGCTGGGCACTGACAGCTCGGGTATCGAAAACCTCTGGATTCCGGGCGGCGGCGCGACCCGCCCGACTTCCCATGAAACCGTGGACCAGCGCCTGCATTACATGAAAATGAACGGACAGGAAATCTATAAGTTCGGCGTGAAAATCATGGTAGAATGCGTGTCCGAGGCCCTGCAGGCCGCCGGACTGAAGGAATCGGACCTGGATCTTCTGATTCCGCACCAGGCGAACATCCGCATTCTCCAATCAGCGGCCAAGCGCCTGAATATACCGATGGAAAAAATCATCATGAACATCGACCGTTACAGCAATACCTCGGCGGCCTCGCTTCCCATCGCGTTGGCGGAAGCCAAGCAAGCCGGGCGACTGAAACCCGGCATGCACGTTGCGCTGGTGGCGTTTGGCGCGGGCCTGACCTGGGGCGCGTCCATTATACGCTGGTAGACAGCGGGTCTGGCGCAGAATCGGCAAAGGAGCGGATTGATGTTAAAAATCGGTTTTTTATTTCCCGGCCAGGGATCGCAATTTGTCGGCATGGGTCAGGAACTGCTGGAGGCCTCGCCCGTGGCCCGGAAGATCTATGCGCAAGCGGATGACATTCTGGGATTTCCGCTCTCACGGACCATCCTCGAGGGGCCGGAAGAGGAACTGAAAAAAACCAACGTGGCGCAACCGGCCATTCTGACCGCCTCAGCCGCGGCCTGGGCCGTATTACAGCATAAGCAGCCGGCCGATCCCGCGGACTGCGTGGCAGCCGGTCATTCCCTGGGGGAGTATTCCGCGCTGTTGGCGGCCGGCGTGATTGATTTCGAGCAGGGGCTCAAACTGGTTCGCCGGCGCGGGGAACTCATGCAGACGGCCGCGCTCGCAGCCGGGGGCGGCATGGCCGCGGTGCTGGGAGTGCCGGAAGCGGACGTACAGGCGCTCTGCCGGGAGGCGGATGCCGAGGGCGGGGTTCAGGTGGCCAACCTGAATTCGCCGGGGCAGATCGTGGTCTCGGGGTCACAAACCGGTCTGGATC
>JAUXBQ010000193.1 GCA_030619365.1 candidate division FCPU426 bacterium
ACCGCCACTTGTCCGGGTAAAGTGGGCAACAAAAATTCTCTTTTTAAGCTAAAGAAGGCCTCGCGGGAATACCTGGCGTGAAGCAGCGAATGACGGTCCGCATGCATGCGCCAAGCCAGCAGGGTCTGAGGCAGTTTGGCAAACCGAGCACCCCGGCTGCGCAGGCGCAGCCACAAATCGTAATCTTCCGGCAATCCATTGTCCTGGTAGCCGCCGGCGGCCAAAATCGTCTGTTTACGGAACATGACAGAGGGATGGGCAATTGGGCTTTCGATGAAAAAGTTCCGGTCGATCTCGTCCGGCGTAAGCAAGGTGTTTTGCCAGGCCTCGTAGAGTTGAAATCCTTCGGCCAGGTTATCTCTTGGGAAAGAAACCGTACGGCTCGCAATCAGGGTAAGGGCGGGATCAGCAATTAAGGCCGTGACCTGCCGCTCGATCCGGTCTCGCCGGCATATGTCGTCTCCGTCCATACGCGCCACCAGATCGCCCCGGCAGACGCGCAGCCCTAAGTTGAGCGCCCCCACCAGGCCCACCCGGCCCGGTTCCAGCAGTTTTATCCGCTGATCCCCTTGGGCGTGTTCGGCAATGATACGCCGCGTATCATCCGCGGACCCGTCGTCCACAGCAATGATTTCAAAATGAGGGTAGGTTTGCCGAAACAGACTTTGCAGGCAGGTGCGCAGAAAGACCGCGGCATTGTACAGCGGCAACAGGATGGACACCAGCGGCGTGTTCATAAAAGGCTCCCCCCTTGAACCTCACGGTTTTGAAAACGCCATTATACCAGGAATAGACCCGCTGGCAAGCGCGCAGAGAACCGAAGCATCAGCCAAGCGTTGCTCCCTTGTCACCTACCCTTTTATCTTTTCATAGGGCCACATGGCCACGCCGCCGTCCATGACCCGCACTTTTTTGAATCCCTCGGCCTTCAAGATCAGCGCTGCTTCATACCCGCGCAGGGAGATTTTACAAAAAGCGACAATTTCCTGGTCTTTCGGGAGCTCCTGCCAGCGTTTGCGGAGCGCGCCCAGCGGGATCAGGGTTGAGTTCGGCAAGCGAACTTCGTCGTATTCTCCCTGACTACGCGTATCCAGGAATATAAAATCCCTCTTTTGGTCCAACATCCCCTTAACCTCCCTGGCGCTCACTCCGTCCAGGTACCCGTCCATTTTATTCCGGGCGACATTGGCGGCTGTTATAAGATTGTCCATGGCCGGGGAATAGGGTGGCGCGTAGCAAAGATCCAGATTGGCAATCTGGTCCACCGTCATCCGGGCGGTAAGGGCCGTAACCGCCACGTCCAGGCGCTTATCCGCATCACCCGGGCCTGTGGCTTGCACGCCCAGCAAACGCCGCGTCTTGGTATCCACCACGATCTTCAGGAACAAAGATTTGGCCTCCGGCATAAAATGGGCCCGGTCCGGGCCGGGCGCGGAAGCGGTAACCACTTTATAATTCATTTCACGCGCTGTTGCTTCCGTCAGCCCGGTCCGGGCTACCGCATAGTCAAAAACCTTGCATATGGTGCTTCCCAGCACGCCGGGAAAAGTATCCCGCACGCCGCAGATGTTATTCGCCGCCACCCGGGCCTGCTTGTTGGCCGTTGAGCCCATGGGCATATAACAAACCTTGCGAGTCGCCAAGTCGCGGCATTCCACGCAATCACCGGCCGCATAAATATCCGGATCCGAAGTCGCCTGATAAACATCCACTTTAATGGCGCCCGTGGCGCCGATATCCAAACCGGCCGCCTTGGCCAATTGCACCTGGGGACGCACGCCTACCGAGAGAATGACCATATCCGCCGGAAGGGTTCCCTGGTCGGTAACCACCTCCTTGACCTGATCTTTGCCTGTAAAAGCTTCCACCTTGGTCGAGGTGAGGATTTTAACCCCGTGTGACTCCAGGTGCTGGGCCACCAGTTGCGCCATTTCCCAATCCAACATGCGAAATATTTGAGGAAACATCTCCACGATCGTAACCCGGCAGCCTTTTTTCACCAGGGCCTCGGTCATCTCCACGCCTATTAAGCCGCCTCCCACAATAACCACGTCGCGGGCTTTTTCTTTGGCCAAAACCGCCTTTATGCCGTCCGCATCTTGCACGCCGTGCAGTGTGAAAACATTCTTCAGTTCTTTTCCAGGCAAGGGCGGAACCAGCGGTAAAGACCCGGTGGCTAATATGAGCTTGTCGTACTCCCGCCAGGATTCCTCCCCGTCGGAGTTCCGGCGAATTCGCACCCGCTTACCCGGGCGGTCGACCTCCAGCGCCTCGGTCTCGGTCAAAACGTGCACATTCTTTACTTTCTGAAAAAACACCGGGTCGCGCACTACCCCCACCGGCGTACACATTAATTCTTTTTGCTCCTTGACCTCGCCGGAAACGTAGTACGGCAGCCCACAGCCGGCATAAGACAAATATTTGTCTTTTTCTATAATCGTGACATCCGCCTCGGGGTTCAGGCGAATGATTTTCGAGGCTGCCTTGGGTCCGGCAGCCACGCCCCCGATAATGACGACTTTCATACACTTTCCTCCTTATTAATTTTTACACCATCGGGCAAAGTAAAAGTATAGACCCGGCCCGCCTCACTGACACTGCACCGCGATTGGAAACGTCCGCATAATTTCTCCGTCGCCACATCACCCGTGCAGTGGGCGGGATGAACTTGCCCGACCTCGAGCATCTCCAAGCCCTCCAGCGTGCGCTCCAGCCGATTCTCGGCTGCATGCAGCAGATGCATGCCGCCGATTACGGCGTGGAACCTGCGGCCGGGCCGCAGCTTCCGGATATATTGCAGAGTGTTGATCACGCCGGCATGGGCGCAGCCCAACAGCACCACCAGGCCCTCCCGCGCTTCGAAAAACACGGCTTGATCGTCCGGCAAATCATCCGGCTGCGAGCCTTGCGGATCCTTATAAAAAGGACCCCCGGTGTCTTCAAAATCCGTGCGGCGCGGCACAGGGCCCGTAACCATGAGCCCGGGAAATACTTCCGTCAATTGCTCCGTATTCACGATTTTTTCCGCTCCGGAGCGTGCGCTCGCCGCAATGGCCGGCGCCAAGCCGATCTCCCGCAAGGGACCCTCTGCTTTTCTGGCAAATTTCGGGCCAAAGGCGGTTGGATGGCAATACAAGACAGGCCGGCGGGCGGACGCGAAAACATCCGGCAAGCCGCCGACGTGATCATAGTGCCCGTGGCTCAAGATTACCGCTTCCAGGCGTTCCCACGGCAGGGAAAGCGCCGCCACGTTGGGCGCGAGGGCCTGCCCCGAGCCCGTGTCCAGCAAGGCGTGACGTCCTTGGTACTCGATCCAGGCGCTCCAGCCGTGCTCCGCGCGCAGGCCGCTGTTGCCGGCCTCGTCGTTAACGACCACCACCACCCGGCATTCAGACCGCATTTGCCCGGCCGTCCGACGCCCATTCGGCCCGAATGAACTTTCCCTGAGCCGAGGCTTTACAGCAGCCATCCTGGCTGAGTTCCGAGCGGACCAGGCTCATCCCGTGCGCCTGTTTCTCCAGCCACGCCCGGACCGAGGCCGAACGGCCGATGGCGACCGGAGCGTGAAAGCGCACGTTGAGCTCGGCGGTTACGGCGACTTTTCCGCTGGCGAACAGGCAGTTGGTCATGGCGCTGTCCAGCAAAGTGGCTATCACCCCGCCTTGCAGCCATTCACAGTAACCGGCGAATTTATGCTCACAGTCAAAATCCGCCTGTACCGTTCCCTCACCCACGACCTGGAACTTCAATTGCAATCCCTGGGTGTTGTTTAAGCCACAGGCGATACAGTCCGCATGTACTGTATCCCTGGTTTTCTCCAGTCGCTCCTGGCCGGTCTTAGTGATCACAGAGGTTTTTCCCCGGCTGCAGGGTTTTCTGCAAATAAGCGGTCACCAGTTCTTCCGTGCTGCCGCTGGAAACGCCGACCACCGTCTCAATTCCCGCTTGGGTGAACAACTCCTGCGCCCGCTGTCCCATGCCGCCGGAAATAATGACCTTCACACCCTGCTCCTGCAGCCAGCGGGGCAGGACGCCGGGTTCATGCCCCGGCGGTTTCAGCCGGGACTGATTCATAATCCGGCCGGTTTCCTGCTCCACCTCCGAGATGGCGAATTCATCACAGTGACCGAAATGCTGGCTCAACTCGCCCTGAACCAAGGGAACGGCGATTTTCATGCTAGACCTCCTTGTTTTTTTGTTTGGAAAGCCATCCAGAACCGCGCGCGTCATTTTCTGAAAGGATTGCGCCACTCTCGTGGTTTGGTCTTCAGACAGATGTAAACGCCCCTGATCCCCCCCCAGCATAATGTTTAAATCCAAGGGAATCCGGCCGAAAAAGTTCAACTGGTTTTCCCTGGCCAGGTGTTCACCACCTCCCTGTTTGAACACCGCCACCTCCCGGCCACAATCCGGGCACGTCCAACCGCTCATATTTTCCACCACGCCCAGGATGGGTAATTCCACTGACCGGCAAAACGTCAAGCAGCGGCGCACATCGGCCACAGCCAGCATTTGGGGGGTGGTAACCACCACCGCACCCGCGGGCCGGCCGACCATTTGCGCCACGCTTAGGGGCTCGTCACCCGTGCCCGGCGGCGAATCCACGATCAAGTAATCCAGCTTTCCCCATTTCACCTGGCTTAAAAACTGGCGGATCATGGAATGTTTTCGCGGCCCCCGCCAGATGACCGCGTCTTTTTGATCAGGTAGCAGGAAGCCTATGGACATGAGGGATAGATTGGGCAGCACGCGCGCGGGATATAGCTGATTCTCGTCCCCTTGCAGAACGTGCTCCTCCAGGCCGAAGAGCCTGGGCTGACTGGGTCCGTGCAGATCGATATCCAACAGTCCGATTTTCAGGCCTTCCCCGGCCAAACCCACGGCCAGCTTGGCGGCCACAGTGCTTTTACCCACACCGCCCTTGCCCGAGAGGACCAACAGCTTCATCCCGATCCCGCTCATGGATTCCTGGAGCAGCATTTCCTCGAGTTGAGAATCAAGGCCATCCGTTTTTTTTATTTCATCCTGACTAT
>JAUXBQ010000216.1 GCA_030619365.1 candidate division FCPU426 bacterium
CCTAAAAGTGATTTCCTGAAAATGCTGAACCAACCGGAAAATCGCGTGGAAATATTTCTTTAATTGCCACAAGGGCATGAAGGAAATATAGCCACCAAGTCACGAAGACACCAAGGGAAAGAATTATTTAAGGGTTTAAAACCTTAATTATTCTTGGTGCCTTGGTGTCTTAGTGGCAAAAAAGCATATGCCGCCAAGGCACGAAGACACCAATTTGCCAGGAAAGGAAACAAACACAACGATGTCAGGAGAGAATCCATATAAAAAATACGGTGATTTTTCCAAAGCTGGGACCGAATTCGTTATATCGCGGCCGGATACGCCCCGGCCCTGGATTAATTTTCTTTCCAACGGCGATTATGGTGTCTGCCTGTCCCAAACCGGGGGCGGCTATTCATTTTTTCTGGATCCGGCCTTTGCCCGCCTGACCCGTTGGGAACCGGTGAATTGGATTAAAAATACGCCGGGCCGTTTCCTTTATTTACGGGACCGGGCCAGCGGGGAAGTGTGGTCGGCCGGCCACCATCCGGTCAATAAGAGTGATTCCTTTGCCTGCCGGCATGGCTTGGGCTACACTGAAATTACCTCACAATATCAGGATCTGGAGACAACCTCGACACACTTTGTTCCCCGGCAGGGGTTCCGGGAAGTTTGGCTCATCCGCCTGGAGAACAAAGGGAAGGAAACCCGGACCTTATCCATTACGCCCGCCATTGAATGGCATTTGGGAGAATGGGAGCAGGAACTGAGATTGAGAAACATCATGGTGCTGATGAATACCGGCCGCTATGATAAAAAAAATGAGATTCTCATCGGCCATAAAAAACCGGTTTTTAACCGTGCCTGGCCCTGGACCGCTTTCATGGCCTCTTCCTGCCCAGTGCAGGGATTCGATTTGAGCATGGAGAAGTTTATGGGCCGTTACCGTTCCTGGCACAACCCCCTGACGGTGGAAACCGGCCGGCTCGGAAACAGTGAAGTGGACGGGGAGAACATGGTCGGCGCTCTGGAGCATCACGTGAGCCTGCCGCCGGGCGGGCACTTCGAATTTTCCGTGCTCATCGGCGCTGAGCAGGATCCGGAGGCCATCCTCCCCCTGGTGCGGCAATACCGGGAGCTCAAGCACGTGAAAACCGAACTGCAAGCCGTCAAGGAGTATTGGCGCGGCCTGGTCCTGGACAATTTCACCATTGCGACCCCGGATCCGCTGCTGAACACTTTTGTGAATGTCTGGAACAAGTATCAAGTGGTCATGAACAATCACTGGGGCCGGGGCGTCAGTTTTTATCACGAAGGCTGGGGCGAATACGGTTATCGCAACACGGCGCAGGATGCCATGGGCATACTGCCCCTGGACGCCGGGTATGCCAGGCAAAGATTGATCAAATTGGCCGAGCACCAGCGCAACACCGGCCAGCCCCTGCCGGGGTGGTCACTCATTGCTGGCACCAATGACGGGAAGCCGCCCTCCGATTTCCCCATGTGGCTGCCCATGCTGCTGATCCGTTATATCAAGGAGACCGGTGACAAGGACATCTTGCGCCAGAGCGTGAAGTATCATGATGGGGGTTCGGATACGCTTTATGACCATGCCGTTAAAGCCTCGCGCTTCCTGCAGGACATGGCGAAAAGCGAGCGGGGCTTGCCTTTGATGGGCACCCAGGACTGGAATGACGCTTATGACCGGGTGGGCATCGGCGGCCAGGGCGAATCCATATGGCTGGGCATGGGTTTGTGCTTTGCGCTTTTAAATCTGGAGGAATTGGCTATTTACCAGGGGGACTCCCAGCTGGCCCAAGAGTGCCGGGAGCGATACGAGAAAGAAAAAGAGATCATTAATCGGTTGGCCTGGGATGGAGAGTGGTACCAATACGCCACCAATGACGCTGGCGAGCCCATAGGCTCGAAAGCCAATAAAGAAGGCTCGATTCCGCTGAATTCACAAACCTGGGCGATCATCGCCGGTATTGCCGAAGGCGAGCGCTTGGAAAAAGTTTTACATACCATTGACGAAAAATTGTCTACCCCTTACGGGCCGGTGCTGTTTAAACCCGGCTATACCCAATATGACGGCAATATCGGCCGGATCACCTCCTTTGCCCCCGGTACCAAGGAAAATGCCGCTATTTTTTGCCATGGACAGGCCTTTAAAATCTACGCGGATTACTTGCTTCACCGCGGGGATCAAGCCTATGCCTCGCTCCAGCAACTTCTGCCTTGCGCGTCGAACAAAGACATCGAGATTTACAAGACCGAACCCTATGTTTTTGCCGAATACCTCATCGGCCCGGAAAACCCGAATTTCGGGGAAGGGGCCTGGACCTGGTTGACGGGCACCGCGGACTGGACGCTGTTTACGATTACCGAAAAGCTGCTCGGCGTGTGCCCGGAGTTCGAGGGATTGAAAATCGATCCCTGCCTGCCGCGCCATTGGAAAACCGCCGGCATTACCCGGAAATTCCGGGGCGCGACCTACGCGGTTGAGATCGCCAATCCGGACGGGATCAACCACGGCGTGGCGGAGATTATCGTGGACGGGAAGAAGCTGGAGGGGAACATTATTCCGCCCCACGGGGACGGTCAAGTCCACACGGTCCAGGTGAGAATGGGAGGACGCAGCTCATGAAGGCCAAGCCGGGCATCGCCCTGCACGATGGGCAATACCTCCTGGACGGCAAGCCGTTTTTCATGTATGCCGGAGAGTTCCATTATTTCCGGATACCGGCCGCGGACTGGGAAACGCGCTTGAAAAAAGCCAGGCAGCTGGGCTTGAATACGGTTTCTTCCTATATTCCCTGGGTTTGGCATGAGCCGGCGGAAGGCCGGTTTGATTTTACCGGCCAAACCCATCCCCAGCGCAATCTGGTCAAATTTCTGGACCTGGTCGGGAAAGCCGGCTTGAAATTTTTCGCCCGCCCCGGCCCCATTACCCACGGCGAGCTTCGCAATGACGGCCTTCCCACCTGGCTGGTGGAAAAGCCGGGCGGGATCTGCATCCAAACGCCGAACGGCGACCTCAGTTGGTGCCGTTCCTTGCCCTCCTTTTTCAAGCCGCTCTACAGGGAAAAAGTGAAAACCTGGTATGCCGCGGTTATGCCGATTCTGAAAAAATACCAGGCCCATAACCAGGGCCCGATTATCCAGATTCAGTTAGACAATGAAATACATATGATCAACTGGCTGGGCAAGTTGGCGGATTACAGCCCGGAAACGAATGAGCGTTACCGGGGATATTTGCGTGACCGCTACCAAACGCTCGCGGCCCTTAACCGGGCGTATGGGACCGAGTATGCTGATTTCGAACAAATTGCGCAGCCTGAGGGCGACACGGAAAAGGAAAATTGGCAGCGCCTCTGGGACTGGGCTCGCTATTACCGCGATCATTATGCGGGTTATTTTGAGTATCTCCATGAAGAAATGCGATCGCATGGTTTGCAGACGGCGGTCTCCGCCAACATCGCCCAATTCGTGGATTTCAGCATGTATGGCCGGGGTTGGGAAAGTGTCGCCAATACCAGTTTGTTCAGGGAGTTTTCGCGCAAGGTCCCGGACACCATCTTTGGCGGGGCCTTCCAGATGCGGCATCTGGATTTCGAAAATTATCACGATATTATCTTCACCATTGCCGCGCTTAAAAGCGTCACCACCGCGGGCATTCCGGTCAATTGCGCCGAGTTGCAGGTCGGGGTTATGAATGACCGGCCGCGCATTTATGCCTCGGACGTGGAACTCAACCTGAAGACCGCGACGGCCCATGGCCTGAACGGCGTAAACGGCTATATGGCGTTTGGCGGAACCACGCCGGACGAAATTGTGCTGCGGGGCAATTATCATGAATGGCAGGCGCCCGTTGATTCCCAGGGCAACTTCCGGGAGCACGCCGAACCCCTGCAGCGTTTTGGAAAGTGGATAAAGACCTTTGGCTCGCAATTGGCCCGGACCCGGAATCAGCACGATATCACGATCGGGTTTGATCCCCATTATTATTTTACCGAATTCATTAAGGACGGTTTTTACTCCCGGGTACAGCGCCAGCGCAACCAGGACTTTTTCGACGGCAGCGCCCGGATACTGGCCCTGCTCGGCTTTAATCCCGAATTGCTGGATTTGGAGCGGGCCGAACTGGACGACCTGCTGGCCCGGCCGGTCATTTGGCTCTTCAGCCTGGATTTTATGAGCCACCAGGTCATGGAGAAACTCGCGACCTATGTGGAGCGGGGAGGGCGCCTGGTGCTGAACCCCCTGGTTCCCGATAAAAACAAGTCGATGCAGCCGGACGCCTTCCTCCGCGACCGCCTGGGCCTGCAGGTGGAAACCGTGAAGCCCTCCGGCAATTTATACCGCTATAAGGGCCTGCAATACCTGGTGGAAAGCGATATGGCCA
>JAUXBQ010000027.1 GCA_030619365.1 candidate division FCPU426 bacterium
ATTACCCACAAAATGGTAATAACTATAGAGATGTTTAAGATAAAAATTAAAACTACAGAAATGGATACTTCCGGCTCAATGAAAAACAGAGTAAAACTTAATACGAGTACAAATCCGAATAATAGATAAATAAGTGCTAAATACATTTGGAAGTATTTATTGCCCATCTCAAATAGTTTCATCATACCTCCTTAATTGAATCTTGAAGTCAGATCCATTTTGTCATAATTCCTATGCATGGATAGAAAAGACTTTAATCGCCGTGTTAAGTTGCCTAATTATCAATATGGAATAGAGGATATTCAATGGGTTTTGGTCTGAGTTACAAACCAACCTTACACCCCTCTTCTGCCCTTTGGCGATCTCCCCCAGCACATACGCCTTTTCCTTGCGCTGCTTGAGGAACTTCAGGATATTTTCTGCTTCTGCTTTGGTGACCACCATTCTAAGCGGACTTTTTTCCGCCCTTTTTGAATCTCACCAATATCATAGACCGTCTCGCCTTGCTTGGCCAAGGCGCGCGCGATCTTCTTGACCTCAGCGTCCGCGACCACCATTACCAGACCGATGCCCATGTTGAACGTGCGGTGCGCGGCTTCCTGGTCCAGGCGGCCTTGCCTCACCAGCAAGTTGAATATATGCGGCACAGGCCAGGTACCGGCCCGGATAATGGCCTGGCAACCTTCAGGCAGAATGCGCGGGATGTTTTCCATAAAACCACCGCCCGTTATGTGGGCCAGGCCTTTGATGGCGACTCTCTTCATCAGGGGCAGTACGGTTGGCAGGTAGGAGCGGTGAACGGCCAGCAAGGCGTCTCCCACCGTGGCGCGCAATTCGGGTAGATAAGTTTTTACCGTGCATTTCATTTTTTGGAACAGTATTTTTCTGGCCAGGGAATACCCGTTGGTATGCAGCCCTGAGGACGGCAGCCCCAGGATCCTGTCCCCGGGCTTGATATGACGGCCGTCAATGAGCCGGCGTTTTTCCACCACGCCCACCACGGTGCCGGCCAGGTCAAAATCCTCCCCGTGATAAAGTCCGGGCATTTCCGCGGTCTCCCCACCCAGCAGCGCGCAGCCGTTTTCCCGGCAGGCTTGGGCCAGGCCTTTCACGACTTGTTCGGCCACGCGGGGCTTCAGGCGGGCCGTGGCTAAATAATCCAGAAAGAACAAGGGCTCTGCGCCCTGAACGAGAATGTCATTCACGCAATGATTCACCAGGTCCTGGCCCACGGTGTCAAACCGCCGGGCGGAAGCGGCCACCATAAGCTTGGTACCCACGCCGTCCATGGAAGCCACCAACAACGGTTGCTTCAGGCCGCCCGGCATCTGGAAGAGCCCGCCGAAAGATCCGATGTCCGTGAGCATCCCCCGGGTACGGGCCGAGCGCACGTGTTGCCGCATGCGGCGCACGGCTTCGTTGCCCGCGTCGATGTTCACCCCGGCGGCCGCGTACGCGTTACGGGATTTGGTTTTCTTTTTCATGGGTTACACCTGGCTTATTCTGCGCTTATCAACGCGCTTGGTTTCGACTTTCCGTTCGCTCATTTCGTCGCGGCCGCTGAACTCAACGGGGTATTCGCCGCTGAAACACGCGCGGCAGAATTTTCGTTGCTGGTCGGGCATGGCAGCCAGCATCCCCTCCTGGGATAAATACGCCACGCTGTCCACGCGTAAATACTTGGCGATTTCCTCCAGGCTGTGCGTGGCGGCGATTAGCTCCTGCCGCGTCGGGAAATCCATGCCGTAAAAACAGGGATACCGAACAGGCGGCGAGGACAGGCGCAGATGGACTTCTTGGGCGCCGGCCTGACGGATCATCTTGACGATTTTGCGGGAAGTCGTGCCCCGCACCAGACTGTCATCGATGACGATGACGCGCTTACCCTTGACCGCCTCCCGGATCACGTTGAATTTCAGTTTGACCCCGAAATCCCGGATGGATTGAGAAGGCTCGATAAACGTCCGGCCAATGTAATGGTTGCGGATGATCGCCATTTCAAAAGGCAGCTTGGCTTCCCGGGCAAACCCGATGGCCGTGCACACGCCCGAGTCCGGGACCGGGACCACCATATCCGCCGGGGGCGTGTTCTCTTGGGCCAGGATCTTACCCAAGCGGCCACGGGCTTCCCAGCAGGAATCGCCGAAAATGCGGGAATCCGGCCGCGAGAAGTAAATGTGCTCAAAAATACAGAGCGCCTCTTGGGAGGGTTGCGCGCTGAACCGGTGGGAGTGCAACCCCTGCTGGTCAATCACCACGATTTCCCCGGGCTCGACGTCTCGCAAATACTCCGCCCCGATCAACTCGTAAGCGCAGGTTTCCGAGGCAATGACATAACCATTGTTCAATTGGCCAATGGCCAGGGGCCGGAATCCGTAAGGATCCCGGCCCGCGATCAGGGCGTCATCTTTTAAAAGGGTGAAGGAAAAGGCCCCCTGGAGGCGGGTCAGGCAGACGGCCAGGGCGTCAATAAACAATTCTTCCTGCGCGCGGGCCAGGAGATGGATCAGAACCTCCGAATCCGCCGAGGTTTGGAATATGGAGCCTTGCTGGACCAGTGTCCGGTGCAGCTCCACGGCATTGACCAAGTTCCCGTTATGTGCCAGGGCCAGGTTGCCGCGGCAATATTCCACCACAATCGGTTGGGCGTTCCGTTCCACGGACGGCCCGGTGGTGGAGTAGCGGACATGCCCCACGCCGGCAGTCCCCTCCAGGGAGGCCAGCTTGTCCTGATTGAAGACGTCAGCCACTAGGCCCGAATTCCGGATGGAGTGGAAACCTGTTTCATCGCATGTTACGATCCCGGCCCCTTCCTGGCCCCGGTGCTGCAACGCGTACAGCATCAGGTAGACCAGATTGGCCGCCTCAGGCAAACCGTATACGCCCGCGATCCCGCAAGCTTCACGTGGTTTGTCTAAAAATTTATTGAACATAGCGTTTCAACCCGCCTGACCAGGCTTCTTTTAAGGCTATCACGCTTTTATCCAACAGCAGGCGCCCGCGATTGAAAATGGTCAATTTCCCGCCCCTGACCAAGCCCGCTTCCACGGCCGGCACTTGCCGGCCACGGCAAAGGGATAAAAACTTTTTCACGTTTTCCTGTTTGAGAGAGACCACTGCCCGGGATTGCGTTTCGGAAAACATCAGTTCAACATCATTCAACCCGGAGGACAGCCGGATTTCCGCGCCCCAGCCCGATTGGCCGGAGGTTTTCCCCAAAAAGGCGCATTCGGCCAGCGCCACGGCCAGCCCGCCGTCCGAACAATCCTGGGCGGATTGGAGCCAGCCCTGGCGCGCGGCCGCGACCAGGACTTTTTGCAGGCTGGCTTCCTTTTTAAGATCCAGGCGCGGCGGCTTGCCGGCTTTTACACCCTGCAGATCATAGAGCCAGGCCGAGCCACCCAGTTCAGCCAGCGTTTTTCCCAAAATAACGATCCGGTCTCCCTCGGATTTGAACCAGGGCGTTACCATCTGTTTCGCGTGCTCCAGCAGGCCCACCACGCCGGCCACAGGCGCGGGATCCACCGCCCCGGCCGGACTTTCGTTATAGAAACTGACATTGCCGCCGGTCACCGGAATTTTCAACGCCCGGCAGGTTTCCGCCATGCCCCGCACCGCATGTTTGAATTGCCAGAATATTTCCGGGTCCATGGGGTTGCCGAAATTCAGGCAATCGGTTACGCCCAGGGGTTCGGCGCCGGTCACGGCCACATTCCGCGCCGCCTCGGCCACGGCGATGCGTCCGCCCATGTGCGGGTCCAGGTACGTGTAGCGGCCGTTTCCGTCCGTGGACACGGCCACGGCCTTGTCCGTATGCTTGATGCGGATCACCGCGGCTCCCGCACCCGGCAGGAGGACCGTGTTGGTCCGGACCATGTGGTCATACTGTTCCCAGACGTAACGCTTGGAGCACAAATTGGGCGAGGCCAGCAATTGGAGCAAGTCTTTGCCCACGGGCCGCTTGGTTTTAAGCGCCCGGGCCGGGATGTGACCTACTTTGGCCAGGTAAGCCGGCTTGCGCGTGGGCCGGATATACGTGGGATAGCCGGGAAATTTCGTGTCCGCCAGGGCGCCGGCCGGAACATCGGCCACCAGCTTCCCGTGATGCCGCACGCGCAGCCGGCCGTCGTTCGTCACCCGGCCGATATCCGCGGCATGCAGATGCCACTTTTCCAGGATTTCCGTGACCTGGTTTTCATGACCAGGCCTGGCCACCAGGAGCATGCGTTCCTGGGATTCGGACAGCAAGATTTCATAAGGCGCCATCTCGAGCTCGCGCTGGGGTACATGGTCCAGCTCGATCTCCAGGCCTGTGCCGGCCCGGGCACCCATCTCGCTGGTGGAACAGGTTAAGCCCGCGGCGCCCATGTCCTGGATGCCGATCAGATGCTGGCCCCGGATCAGTTCCAACGTGGCTTCCAACAGCAGTTTTTCCATGAACGGATCGGCCACCTGGACCGCGCTGCGGCGTTCCTCGGCCTTCGCGGAAAGTTCGTCCGAGGCGAAGGTCGCGCCGTGAATGCCGTCCCGCCCGGTGGTGGCGCCGATGTAAAACACACGATTGCCCACACCCGTGGCCCGGCCCAGGGCCAGGTGCTCGCGCTTCATGAAGCCCACGGCCATGACATTGACCAGGCAGTTATCCAAGTAGGTATCGTCGAACACCACTTCACCGCCGATGGTCGGTACGCCGATGCAATTGCCGTACCCCGCAATCCCGGATACCACGCCCGTGAAAATATGCCGGGCCTTGGCATGGGAGAGTTTGCCGAAACGAAGGGAATTCAGGCAGGCCACCGGCCGCGCGCCCATGGTAAAAATATCGCGCAGGATGCCGCCCACGCCCGTGGCTGCGCCCTGGTAGGGCTCGATGGCGCTCGGGTGATTGTGCGATTCCACCTTGAAACAGATGGCGCGGCCGTCGCCGATGTCCATGACCCCGGCGTTTTCGCCCGGACCCTGGATAACCCGGGGCCCGCGAGTGGGAAACTGTTTGAGTACTGGCCGGGAATTTTTGTACGAACAATGTTCGGACCACATAACCGAAAACATGCCAAGCTCGGTATAGGTGGGCACGCGCCCCAGAATTTTCCTGATCGTGGCGTATTCCTTGGGCGTCAGGCCATGCTCTTTAATCAAGGCCGGGTTCAGCGCCCGGTCTCCGGCGCAAGCGACGGGCACGGCCGGCTGGGGCCGCGCGGCCCGGGCGGTCTTGGTTTTCCGGCGGGTTGTGGTTTTTTTTCTTTTCTTCAAGTGCTGACGTCCTCCTGGGAGGCTGAGAAATTAGTTGCTCAGCCTCCCGAGCATTTGAGAGTTGATAATAGAAATTAGATAAAAACTCAAATGCGGTCGATTTTCGACTATCGACTATCGCAGATTTCGACTAATTGCTCAAACTCCTAACACGTGTGCTCTCGTTTTTGATCCTGCCTGCGCGGGATGATCTGCGACGGCCTGCCAGGGGTTGGGGGAAATGCCCTCAGGTCCTGATTTTGAACTTGATCAGGGTCCACATGGCTGACAGGCCGTCCACCCATCGTATTTTTTTCCCCTCGGCAATGGAACGCGGCGTATAGGCGATTGGGACTTCAAGAATGGGGGTACCCTGTTTCAACAGCTTGGCGGTGACCTCGGGGCAAAACTCAAATCCGTCGGCCTGGTGCCGAAGATCGCGAAGCACCTGGGTACGAAAAACCTTGTAGCCCGTGGCAACGTCGGACATTTTAGCACCGTAGAGAAACGAGGTCAACCAGGATAAAAACCGGCCGCCCAGGTAAAACGTCCAGCTGGACATACCGAAACTGCGTCCCGCCCGGGCGCCCAGGAGCCGCGAACCGTAAACCACCTGGGCCTCCCCCTCCTGGAACGGTTTGAGGAGCGCGGGATAATCCGTGGGATCGTATTCCAGGTCCGCATCCTGAATCAGGATTACGTCGCCCGTGGCCTGCCGCACGCCCTCCCGGAGCGCCGCGCCCTTGCCGCGGCCCGGCTGCAGCTTTATCACCTTGACCCCGTCCACGGAAGCGGCCAGTTCCGCGGTGGCGTCTTGGGAACCGTCGTCGATCACGATGACTTCCCCGCTGAAAAACTCGAATTCGGTCATCACGCGCCGCAGCAATTCCACAATCGTGTCCTGCTCATCGCGCGCCGGGATCAAGATGGTTACATTCACGCGCCCCTCCTCCTGCAAATAAAGTGAAGTTTGTCTCCGGGATTGATGTACACGACCTTGCGCTCCCAGCCCAAAATCCGGATAAGACGCCCGGCCGCGCGCGCCAGGAGGTACCACAATCCGTCGCCGGGCTTAAACCGGGAAAAAGCAAATCCTAAGCTGGCGTACTTCCCTTCGCGTTTGGTCGCGATTATTTCAAAACCCAGGGAAATCACGAGCCGCTGGAGTTGCGCGCCCGTGAAGAAATACAAGTGCTCCTGGGGCTTTTTGAATTCTTCCCACCTGGGGCCCATGAACCGGGCCAGCAGCGAGCCGGCGTCCGGGATGATCACGGACAGGCGGCCGCCTGGTTTTAACAGGCGGGCGGCTTGTTCCAGGTCCTTCCGGGGATCCCCGGAATGTTCGAGAAAGTCCCAAAACGTGATGACGTCCAGGCTGGCGGGCTGCAGCCCGGCGTCTGGCAGGGTGCCCAGGCGTATGCGTTTTCCAATCAACGCCGGGGCCTGGGCTTTCGCGTGTTCGGACCATTCCAGGCCTGTCACGTTCCAGCCGCCGGCCTGGGCCACACCGAGTAAAAACCCGCTGGCGCAGCCCACGTCCAGCATTTTCCCCGGCTGCGATACTCCCCGGATGATCCGCTGCCAGCGCCGTTTAAACGTCCGGCGAATATTTTCCGCGTCTCCGGCATAATCAAAATAACCCCGTACCACGGAGTCCTGGCTGGCCCAATAAGCCGGGCCATAATACGCCCGCAGCGCCTCGGGGGTCAAGCGGGGGGAAACCCGCAGCACGCCACAGCCGGGACAGCGCACGACCGGAAAATCCTGGCTCCAAAATACCACATGAGGCGGCGGAGCCGCGCCACACACGCTGCAATCCGCAGGTTCGCGCGGGTCGGTCAAGCACTGTTTTTCTTGATGGCCGGTCGGTGGCATGCGTCGATCCTAAGGCGTTTTTTGGTCCAGCAATTCCAGGTTCTTTTTCACAATTTCCAGTTCAGGGTCCAGTTCCAGGGCTTGAGTGAAACAACGCCGGGCGGCATTGATTTGATTGCGCCTCAGGTATTGCACCCCGAGATTATTGTAGGAACCCGGGTCCAGCCAGCCCAGGCGATCCGCTGCTTGATATAAACGAAACGCCTCTTCCGGCTGATTCACTTGCAGATGATACCACCCGAGCTCGGCGTACGGCAGGTCCCATTCGGGCGCCAATTGCAGAATGCGCATCCAGCGCGCCCGGGCGTCCTGCAGCTTTCCCTGACGCAGCGCCATCCCGGCTTGCCGGTGATGCTGCAGTACGGTTCCCACCACTTCCGGATCATACGTGAACAGGGGGCGCCCCAGCTTGACCGGCAAATCGGTTCTCGGTTCTTCCCGCACGCGGTACAGTCGCTGCTCGCCGTTGACCGCCAGGCCCTGAACATAATGCGCCAGCAATTGCCTAAGCCGCTCCAGGGCCGGACCGTCCCAACGGTAAGGTTCATACCCCCGCGTGCGCGAGGCTTCCGGATAGTAGATGGCCAGGTGCGTGTACCCCTCCTGGCGAAGCTGTTGCCACACGGCCTCGGCGCTTGGCGCCGCAGCTATCCAGTCGATAAACGGATTGTAATCATACACCGTGGCCGCGGTGACCGGACGCGTGAAATAATAGGAACGCGTTTCGCCCACCAGCAGGACCTTGACTTTCCCGGGCAGTTGATTCACCTTGCGCGCCAGGGCGCTGTACGAGTTCATCAGCTTGCGGTCCAGGTAACTGGCCCGGCTTTCCAAACCCAGGCTCGCGCCCACCGGATCCCAGTTGGCAAGGCCGAGGTTCCAGGTCACGGCCAGGCCCCACGCCGCCAGGCCCAGGACTCCGGCGCGCCCCACGAGTCCCAGGAGTCGGTTCCATTTTTCCCAGCGATCCAGCACTGCCGCGCACAGTACGGCCAGCAACGGAAACACCGGCGTGAAGTAGCGCGTAATCTGGGTCTGGCTCGACCAGATCAGGGCAGCCAGCCCGGTGGTGATGGCCAGGGCCATCCAGACGGGCGGCCCCCGCCGCCGCCATATGGCGTACCCCAGCAGAGCCGGGAGGAGCAGTAACCAAACCACGCCCGCGTAGGAATTGCTGGTGGGCTGGTAAAACGTCAAGTCCCAGGGCTGCCGGAGAAATCGCACCCAGTTTCGCTGGCCGTATTCCCGGAACCCGTCCATTTGCTGCTGCATTTTATTGGGGTGAATGTACTTGCTGGGAATGACCTTGTGCAGGAAAGGATAGACCGGGTTGCCCGTGTAAATCGCGGATTTCAGCATCCAGGGCAGCACCAGGAGCGCGCCGGTGGCAGCTATTTTCATGGTTGCGCGCAGCAGTGTTTTCAGGTCAGCGCCCTGGCGATAGGCCAGGACCATTCCCACGGCGATGGCCGGCCCCAGCACAAAGGCCGTGTTGTACTTGGCGGCCAGGGCCGCGCCCAAAACCCAGCCGGCCAGCCAGGGCTGGCGGCTCCCGCCCGGCGCGGAAGCGCGCTTGAAGCTCCACTCCCAGAAAACCGATACGCCCAGCACCGAGAAAAACGCGGCCCCTACGTCCACGCCCGACTCCAGCATGTTCATGGCGACCAGCGGAATGGTCAGGAACATCCCGGCCGCCCAGAATCCGGCCCGTTTCCCGAACCATTGCCGGCCGAACGCGAATATGGCCAGTCCAGTCAGCAGGCCCAGGGTGGCGTGCAGCATCCGGCACAAACGCTCGTCGCCGAGCATCAGGGCGCCGGTATACAGCATCTCAATGCTCATGGGAAGATTCGAGAAAAAATTTGTGGGCACGGGCCCCAGGCCGCCAATGCGCAACCAGTGGCTGGGCAGGGCCAGGTGATAAACCAGGGAATCGAAAAACAGCTCCGGCGTGTTCACCGTCAAGGCGATCAGGGCGAAAAAACCCAGCAGTATGCCGGATAATATCAGCTCCGGCCAGGCGCGCCCGCTGAACAGCCAGCCCGGCCGGCCCCGCAGGCGCTCCGCGTGCTGCCAAGCGGTCCAGCCGCCCCAAGCCGCAGCCGGAAACAAGAGGCCCGCGAACAGCCAAGGTTGATAAAGGCCGAAAATGCCAAGAACAAAGATGAGCAGGGACAGGACCCCAAAACCCACCCCGAGCGAGTAGATGCCTTCCTGGAGCCGGGACCAGCGCTCGGAAATAAACCGCGTCAGCAGCCAGCGCCCCACGCCATAGGCGGCCAGGACAAAGGCCAGCAGCAGAACCAGATTTTTTCCCGTGGACAGCCAGTGCGAAATGAAAAGTGGCATTTGCAGGTCGCCGAAACAGGAAACGCCTAGCAGTTGAAACAAGGGTTTGGGGTAAACCTTGAAGTGCTGGAGGGTTTGCCAGGCCAGCAGGCCGGTCCAGGCCAGTTGCGGCAGCAGGACGATCAGGAACAGCGAATTGCGATTTGAACCGGGGATTGCCGCGTGGGGAGTTTTTTTGGCCGCCACTGGTTCGGCCCGCCTTATCCGGAAACGAGGGATTGCGCGCTCTGCAACAGGGAGCGGAACAATTCCAGCCCGTCCGCGGATCCCATGGCCGTTTCCATACAACGCTCGGGGTGGGGCATCATGCCCACCACATTGCCCTGCGCGTTGCAGATGCCGGCGATGTTGTCCACCGATCCGTTGGGATTGGCCGCGTCCGTGACCGCGCCCTGGGAATCGCAATACCGGAAGAGAATCTGGCGGTTGGCCCGCAGTTGGGACAAGGTTTCCGCGTCACAATAATAATTGCCCTCGCCGTGAGCCACGGGTATTCTCAGCAGCTTGTCTTTGGGTATATAGCGGATAAAGGGAGAGCGCGTGGACTCGACTTTGAGCAGGACGTACTTGCATATGAAATTGAGGTTGCGGTTGCGCAGCATGGCCCCGGGCAGCAGACCGGCTTCCAGCAGTATCTGAAAGCCGTTACAGATACCGATGACGGGTTTGCCGGACTGGGCGTGCTCCCGTACCTGGTCCATGATCTCCGCAAAGCGGGCAATGGCGCCGGTGCGCAGATAGTCCCCGTAGGAAAATCCTCCCGGCAGAATGAGACAGTCCACCGCGGGCAAGGTCCGGCTGCCGTGCCAGATAAACTGCACCGGCTGCCGGAGCACTTCCTTGACCCCGTGATAGCAATCGTGGTCGCAGTTGCTGCCCGGAAAAACGACAACGCCGAATTTCACGCGGTCACCGTCTGCGGGGCGATCAGGTTGAGTTGGTAATGCTCGATGACCGGGTTGACCAGCAGCTTGTCGCACATGCGCCGGGCCTGCTTCTCGACTTCCGCGCGGCTTAAGCCGGGATTGAACGTTAGCTGAAGATACTTGCCGATCCGGGCGCCGGTGAGTTCCGTGTACCCCATGGAATGCAGGGCGCGCTGCACGGTGGCCCCCTGGGGGTCAAGCACGCTGGGTTTTAAAGTCACTCGTACTTCGACGGTCCAGACCTTTTGGTTTGACGGCATGAACGACCTCCTGCTGGATATGCCCTTTCACGGCCGGGGGGCAAAAGCCCGTTACCGTCCGGCGGACAGCCCCAGGCGGCGGAATATGTTTTTAATCTGTTTGAGGTGATAGTGCAGGTCAAAACACTTTTCTATGTGCTGGGGGCTCAGGCGACTTTGGATTTCCCGGTCCTGGCCGACTACTTCCCGGAAAGCCCGTCCGTCTTGCCCGGCACGCTGCGCGAGACGCTGCACCAACCGGTAGGCCTGGTCACGGTCCATCCCTTTTTCCACCAGCGCCAGCATGACCTGCTGGGAATGAAACAATCCGTAGGTCAGGCCTAAATTTTTCTTCATCTGACCGGGATAGACTTGCAGGTTTTCCATTACTTTGGCCGTAAGCGATAACTGGTACTCCAGGGTGGCCGTGGCGTCCGGCAGGATCATCCGTTCCACGGAAGAGTGGGAGATGTCCCGCTCGTGCCAGAGGGCCATGTTTTCCAGGGCCGCGCCCGCATACCCGCGCAACAGCCGCGCCAGGCCGGTGATGCGTTCGCACAAAATGGGATTGCGCTTGTGCGGCATGGCCGAGGAGCCCTTCTGCCCCTTGGCGAAAAACTCCTCCACTTCCTGCACCTCGGTGCGGTGCAGGTGGCGAATCTCCAGGGCGATATTTTCCAGCGTGCCGCCGAGCTGCGCCAGCGCGCTCACGTAGGCGGCGTGGCGGTCCCGGGCCACGATTTGCGTGGCCGGCAGTTCCGGGAGCAGCTGCAATTTTTTCGCGACCCGGGCCTCGACACGCGGATCCTGGTTGGCATAGGTGCCCACGGCCCCCGAGAGCTTGCACACTTCCACGCCCCGGCGCGCGTTCTCAAAACGTTCCGCCTGGCGCCGGAGTTCCATGAGAAACACGGCCAGCTTCAAGCCCCAGGTCAGGGGTTCCGCATGCACGCCATGGGAACGGCCGATCATGGCCGTGTCCCGGTATTTCCGCGCCTGCTTGGCCAGGGCCCGGTCCAGACGCCGCAACTGGAGGGTGATCAGGTCCGAGGCTTGGCGGAGGCGCAGAGATTGGGCCGTGTCCACCACGTCGCTGGACGTCAACCCGTAGTGCAAATACCGCCCGGCCCTGCCCATGCTTTCCGCGGTGGAGGACACGAAGGCGATCACGTCATGGTTGGTAACCTTCTCGATGGCCTCGGCACGCCGGGAATTGACGCGTCCTTGCCGCTTCATTTGCCCATACATGGACTTGGGAATAATCCCCAGGACGGACTGCGTCTCGGCCACGGCCAGCTCCACCTCGAGCCAGGATTCCAGCTTTTGGCGTTCGGACCACAGGGTCTTCATTTCACGTGACGTGTATCGATCGATCATGGTTTTCGGATCCTTTTTGCGGTTTGGGGAAGTCCGGGGGTCGTGGCACAGCGGGGTGGAACGACGAACCGCAATTTGCGTGTTTATCTTTAAAAATTAAGGCTTTTCAGTCAAGGGAACACTCTTTCAAAAAGGAAGGTGCATTATAGCGAAAAATCCCGGTCCGGGTCAAGGTATTTCCACGGCCAGGGTTTTGTCCCAGCCCTTGGACTTCCAGACTTTCCGATCCTGATCGATGATCAGGCACTCGGCGCCGGACAGGCGTTCGACCAGTTTCACGCCTTCCGGGGCCGGCAGCAGCATGAGGACCGCGGCCGGCAAATCCAGTTTCGGCTGGTCAGCGAGATAGAGCGTTACCCCTAGATTGTAGGACGCAGGTTTGCCGGTTTTCGCGTCCAGGTAAGCGTGAACGCGCTTGCCGTCTTTGACAAACGAGCGGTCATAGACGCTGGCTGACAGGAGTTTGCCCGCTTTCAGGACCGCTGTTTCCAGGCGCACGCGCGGCTCACCGGGCTGCCAAATGGGCAGGGCCCAGACCCGGTCTTGGGGATGCTGGCCCACAACTGTGCGGTTTTCACCCACCGAGCAAATGGCCGCCGCCACCGCCTGGGACTTCAAGCTGCGCTGCAATTGATTGAGGGTGTAATTGAAGAGCAGGTCGCTGAGGTCAATTTGCACTCCCTGGCGTTTGTACAAAATAGTCATGTCGCGGGGATAGAGGTCCAGATATGCGTAGTTCACCAGGGGGTTGATTTGTTGCAAACGCAGGTCATTGGGGATCTGGTAGACCTCCTGTTCAAAGCCGTACTGCCATTTGTAGCTGGCAGTGGTGATATCAAATACGCCCCGGGTTTTTTTCGAGATCCGCACGGCCCATTGCAGCAGCTTCAGGGTTTCCGCGTCAATGAGCACGGGGCGCTCGCCGGCGAACTGATTAAGCTGGTTGACTACGCTGCCCTGGCGCTTCGGGGAATACCGCTGGTGCAGCCGCTCCACTTCCCGGAAGGCGATGTCCAGCGCTGATTCGCCGAACTGGGCGTCCTGGGCCCAGACGGTTACGGACACCGGATAGCCGCTCATAACGCCCTGACGGGAAAACGTCGTCAAGTCGCCGGCCCCGGCTTCCCAGGCCAGGCACAGCATCAGGATGAAAAACGCCGGCGTGATTTGTGTTTTCATGTTCCTCCTCCGCTTTGGGAATTCACGGTTAACTTAAAAAAAAACCGGCTCAAGAAGCGAGCCGGTTCAATCTTTGTTTGGTATATGGATGTTTAAGAGACGTCCGCCTTCACGACGTTGCTGGCCTGTGGGCCTTTGGGGCTCTCGTTGATTTCGAACATGACTGGATCGCCCGGATTCAAACTCCGGAAGCCGTCCCCCACAATAGCCGAATAATGAACAAAAACGTCGCCCTCACCTTCCCGTTCCAGAAAACCGAAGCCCTTCGCATTATTGAACCACTTGACTTTTCCTTGCGCTGGCATCCTTCAACCGTCCTCCTGGCTCGAGTTTGCGATAGGCAAAAGCCTAACACGACGCTAATTTACACCCGCCGGCGCGGGCGTGTCAAGGAGTTTCGGAAATGGGGGGTGGTGGTTCCCAGGGTTCGCAAAAGGGGCTAAGGTTGTCGTTCCAGAGCACCAGGGCGTCTTCCTGGTTGTCGGCGTAGTAGCGCCGCCGAATAGCCGCCATGGCAAAACCGAGTTTCCCGTAAAGGCCTTGGGCCGGGTCGTTGCTCGCCCGGACTTCCAGGGTTGCCCGCAGGGCGCCCATACCGCAGGCCAGGTGCAGGGTGGCCCGCGCCAGGATTTCGCCGATTTTCCGGCGGCGAAAAGCCGGATGCACCGCCAGGTTGGTGATATGGGCTTCCTGCTGAATCAGCCAGAATCCTATATAGCCGACCACGTGGTCCTCGTAGCGCGCGATGAGAAAGTGGCTCAATTCGGGATTTTTAAATTCCTCCTCGAATAGCGTGCGGGTCCAGGGATCCCGGAACGAACTCTGCTCCACCCAGAGCACTTCGTCCAGGTCCTCCATCCGCATGGGTGTAATGGTCACTTGGTTGCGGTCCACACTTTTCATCGCGTCTCCCCGGCCGCCTCACGACGGGCGCGCACTTCCTCGGCCTGCGTGCGCCGCAGGTAAATGGGCTGGATGGCCTCCCAGTCCATGCCACGCTCCGGCAGGTGAACTGCCAGGGTGCTGGGAACCGCGCCCTCGGCCAGCTGTATGAGCACGTCCGCGTCGGGCAAATGCCGTTCAGCCGCGGCCAACCGCAGTTCCGGCCGCGCGGCGGAAAGCGCGGGAAAAAAAGCGGCAGCCGCCGGGCCGGTCACGGCCAGGGGCGTCTGGGGCAGCTCGTCAATGAGCGCGGTCAACGACAGCAAACGCTCCGGCCGCACGGCCTCCCAGCCCGGGCCCAGCCGGGCGTACTGCGCGGCATAGACCATGTTCTGCAGCGCGTCGCCCACCACCAACACCTCGTCGTGCCCGCTGCCCGCGGCCAGAATTAAAAAACTGGAAATACCGGCCAGGGGCAGGCCCAGGGCCTGGGCCAGGCCTTGGGCCGTGGCGATCCCGATTCGAACCCCGGTGAAGGACCCGGGCCCCAGGCCAACGGCCAGGCCGGTCAGGGCCGAGGGAGTGCGGCCTTGCTCCCGCAGCATCTGGTCCAGGAGAGGCAGCAGCGTTTCATTGTGTCGGCGCTCGGACCCCAGGGTTCGCACGGCCAGGGTTTGGCCATCACTGCGCAGGGCCACGGACAAGCGCGAGGTAGAGGTGTCCAGTCCCAGAATCACGGCCAGGACCTCCCAGCCGGGGGTTTTATCTCAACCTGGCGGACCCGGTCGCTGACAATCCCAAATCGGATGTCCCAGCGCTCTTCAGGCAGCAGCAGGGCGGCTTTTTCCGCCCACTCCAAAACGCAAATCCCCTGGCTCCCGAAATACTCCTCGTATCCCAGGTCTTCCAGCTCCGCGGCTGATTTCAGCCGGTACAAATCAAAGTGATACAACGGAAGCGGACCGGGGTATTCATTCAGCAACGTGAACGTGGGGCTGCTGACCGGCCCCTGGACGTTCAGGCCTTGGGCCAGACCGCGCACGAAACAGGTTTTACCCGCGCCCAGCTCGCCATGGAGCGCGAGCACGTCCCCGGGCTTCAGGGCCTGGGCCAGTTCGCGGCCCAGCGCTTCGGTGTCCTGCTCCTTTTTGGTGTGAATGGCCGGCAATGTGGCCTGGCCAGTTGTCATATTTTTCGCCTGCATTTTCGCCTTCCTCAGATTGGCTGGATATTTTTGATATTATAACAAACCTGAACTTATTGGGCAGTCAAAAAGGATGGGTCAAATATTTAGGCATCTTATTGCACTTTTTCCAGCTTCGTATCTAATAAAAGGCTTTCCGTTCGGGTAATTTACTCGTTTTTACTTTTAATATTTTTTTTAGTTTTTTTATTAGTCATTGCGAAGCGTTTTTTGCTGAAGCAATCTCCTTATAAAGCAAACAATCCTCAAAGTATAAAAGCAAGAACACCCCGGCTCAGACAATTCTCGATTGGGTTTAGGCGGCCCGGTGATATCCGCGGGAGGAATCCGGCACGATCTTTAGCCGCAGGCCGAATATTTTAAGCACGTTTTCCAGGGTCTGGAGACGGGGGTTGCCCTCCCGGGAAAGCATTTGATAAAGATTCGCCCGGTTCAACCTGGCGCGCTGGGACAATTTGCTCATGCCGCCCTGCGCCTCGGCCACGTTGCGCAGGGCGACCAGTAACAACGCGCTGTCGCCCTCGTGCAGAGCGGCGTTCAAGTATTCCGCTGCCTCGGCCGGGTCCCGCAAGGCTTGAATTAAATGTTTATGATAGGGAACACTGCGTTTCATATTGAACTCCGGTACGCTTTCCAATATTTTCGGGCTTTTTGAATATCCTTGGACTGGCTGCCTTTATGCCCGCCGCATAGCAGCAAAACCACCGAGTCCCCTTTCTCTCCGTAGTACACCCTGTATCCCGGGCTATAGTCTATTTTCAATTCATACAGGTCGTCACCCAAAGAACGGTATTTCCCCGGGTTCCCCATCCTCAGACGATCAATTCTCAGGCGGATAAGCACCCGGCCTCTGCGGTCCTTCAAGTCACTTAGCCATTCTTCAAAAGGAATCTTTTCAGAGGGTGTTACGTATAGCCTTATTTTTTTTGCCTGGCCAGACATGCCCTGTCCTTTCTGATTGTATGTTATATCATACAGTTGGTCAATGAAGAAATTGGTGGTTTTTTCAGACATATCTTTTGACAGGAAGCGGGCTTTTTTCTTTCACTCTTTTTGCATTTCTTCGCCTTCTTCTATG
>JAUXBQ010000164.1 GCA_030619365.1 candidate division FCPU426 bacterium
TATGTTCTAGCGTGTCAATCCTCGTGAGAGGAAACCACCGACTGGAGAGCCGGATGCGGGAAATCCGCACGTCCGGTTCGGAGGGAGGGGGCGTAAGCTCCCTACCCCTATCAGTGACTATTAGATTCCACAAACCCCTAGAAAGTTATTTAAATATTAAGAAATAACTGATAATATCCTTCGGATTATTCACTAGGTTCTCTGCGTCTTTGCGGTGAGGGAGTTTTTTCATGTCGAATCATCCTGATTATCAATGGCTGTTAAATACAGCGTCCGGGGAGCACTGGCGCCGGATCGGAACCGGGCGGCGAGCCGGAGTGGCAGTACCCCTTTTCTCGCTTTTCTCAAAAAACAGCATAGGCCTGGGCGAGATCCCGGATATCACCCTGCTGATCGACTGGTGCCGCCTTACCGGCCTCAGTCTTTTACAATTATTGCCTCTTAATGACACTGGATTCAGCTTCACGCCCTATGATGCCCAAAGCTCTTTCGCGCTGGATCCCATGTATTTAAGCCTGGAACGGCTGCTGGGCGTGAACCAGGCGGCTCTGCAACCCGGCCTGGCGCGCCTGCGCGCTGCATTTCCCACGGGAAACCAGCGCGTGAATTACGGCGTCAAGCAGGCGAAATTAACCGTACTTCGCCAGGCCTTTGACCAAGACCCGGCCGAAAATAACCGGCAATTTATCGCCTTTAAAAAGAAAAACCGGTTTTGGCTGGAAGCCTACGCTGCTTTTAAAGTAGGCAAGGCCCGGCACGCGAAAAAAGCCTGGTGGGAGTGGTCGGATGATTTAAAACATCCCACTCCCGAGGCCAGGCAGTCTCTGCGCCACGGCAAACCGCGTGAGTACGCTTTTGAGGAATGGCTGCAGTGGCAACTCTGCGAGCAATTCCGGGAAGTTAAAAAATACGCCGAAGACCAGGGCGTGCTGCTCATGGGCGATTTGCCGTTTCTGGTGTCCCGGGACAGCGCGGACGTGTGGGGCAACCAGGATTATTTTAAGCTGGACCTGGCCGCCGGCGCCCCGCCGGACATGTATTTCGCGGACGGGCAGAAATGGGGCATGCCGCCGTATCGCTGGGAGGCCCTGGCAGCCAACGACTATAATTATTTGCGGGAAAAACTCGCTTACGCGGAAAACTTCTACGACCTGTACCGGATCGACCACTTCGTGGGTATTTTTCGCATCTGGACTCTGCCCCTGGCCAGCGCCGAAAACGCCCGCCAGGGCGCGTTTGATCCTCCGGACGAGGCGGAGTGGGAAGCGCACGGCGCCAGGCTGCTGGACGTAATGCTGGCCAGCACGCACATGCTGCCCTGCGCCGAGGATTTGGGCACGGTTCCGCCCTGTTCCTACCGCGTCATTGACAAGTATGGTATCGTAGGCACGGATATTCAGCGCTGGCAGCGCGATTGGAACCAATCGTACGACTTTACACCGCCGGAAAACTACCGGCCCAACGCCATTGCCATGATCTCCACCCATGACATGCTGGACCTGCGCGGCTGGTGGGCACATGAAATCGGGAGCATTGACGAACAGGTATTCCGGCACAAGTGCCAAGACCGCGGGCTGGACGCCGATCACCTGGTTGCGGCGCTCTTCGAAAAAATACCCGTGGGCCGGTTGCGCTGGCGGCCTGACCTTCGCAACCTGGATGAATTCCGGCGGCAACTGAACCGGCCTGACGAACAAATCGGCGATTTCCTGAATTTGTTCCGGGAAACGATCGACGAAAAGCGAAAATTCTGGAATTACCTGGGAGCCAAGGGAACGCCTCCCCTGGAATTCACGCCCAGGGTGGGTGAGAAAACTCTTGAAAAAATAGGCCAAACTGTTTCAATATTTACCATTCAGCTCTTACAGGACTGGCTGGCCGGAGACAGCGTGTACGCGAAACGCGACGCAACCGACTGCCGCATAAATACACCGGGCACAGTCAGCGACCGGAACTGGTCAATTGTCATACCCGTCTCGCTGGAAGTCCTGCCGGACCTGGCGGCCAATGCCGTAATCCGGCGCGTTCTGAAAAATAGCGGCCGGACGTGATTGCCGGCGCAAGGGAGAAACACCATGACCAAACCTGGCGCGTTTAAATTATCCGATTCCCGGAGCGGCTGGCGGGGAATGATCGCCATGCTCGTGTTGCTGCTCGTCCTATCCGCGCAGACCGGCGTCTTCGCCGCCGCGGCGCCTGAACCGCCGGCGCGCGAAAACCGGATCACGGTTTTTAACATTGTTATGTTTTACGCCGGCGTGTTCGGCGTCCTGGTGGGGGCTGCCACGGGCTGGGTCACCTTGTTGACTCTGCCGGGCGGAGGGGAAACCATCCCGCCTTTGCCGGATGAAGCGCCCAAACCCGCGCCACCGATGGAAACCCGGTAATTCCTGGCAATGGTTGAGCGTTTGACAAAGGGCCATACCATTCCGTTGGACTCACCGAGGCAAAACCTGATCCCGGCCAGGCTGGCCGGGATTTATCAGAAGGGGTCAAAGCAATATGGACCAAGCGAGCGCGCACATCGTGGTTGCGTTTATGCTGCTGGGTGGGCTGGCAGCCGGACCTGCGGGAGCGGTGACAGCCGCTACGGACACTCGCGCCTCCACGACTCCGACGCCGCAAAAAACCGGGGTTCCGCAAGACCTCGCCTCCGGCGCATCCGTGGATTCCGGACGGAAAGCGGCGGACGCGCAAAAGGACGATTTTTACCGGCGCTACTTCCGGAAAGGCCGGGAAGCTTCGGGCGAGGATCTGCCCACCAACCCGGAAGAAAAAGAGGCGCTGCTGAAAAAAATACTGCCCAAGCACACGCCCACGCCGCCCGGTGATCCCCAGGTCCGCGAGATCCGGGAATTGATTCACGAACTGGGCACTGACCATCACCGGCGAATGTCGGCCATAGAGCGCCTGGCCATGATCGGTGAACCGGCCGTGCCGGCCCTGCGCCGGACGCTGCGAGACAGTTACAAGTTCAAGCGCATCGGCGCCCTGGACGCCCTGGGCTACATTCACGCCCTGGAGGCGGTCCCGGACATTTGGCAGTGCCTGGATGATCCGGAGCCGGCGGTGCGCGTGGCGGCCCTGAAAACGCTGGGACGGATGCGGCACGGTCCGTCCCTTGATCGGATTGCCGCGAAACTCAAGGATCCGGAACTGCGGGTAAGACGCGAGGCCGTACTGGCCCTGCCGCGGATGAAAGGAACGACCGGCCGCGGCGTATTGCTCCGGGCGCTGGACAACTCCCGCCCGGAAATTCGCCGGATCGTCTGCGAGGAACTCGCCCGCTTTGAGGGCGAGCGAGTGGTCTCTGCGTTGCTCGCGGCTTCGCGGGATCAGGACCGCGACACGCGCCTGTCAGCCGTCCGGGCCCTGGGCGAAATCGGCGACCCGCGGGCGCGCGGCCGTCTGCAAGCGCTGTCGCGCGGCGACGACGCCATGCTGCGCCGGGAAGCCCTGCAAGCTTTAAAAAACCTGAACGAGGAAGGAAGCGAATGACCAAACCCAAACCCAAACCCCCCGCCCACGCACCCCAGCATCTCGACTGCCATACCTGCGGCGCCCAGTGCTGCCGGTATTTCGCGCTGCAAATCGACACGCCCACGGATGCGGAGGAATTTGATTACTTGCGCTGGTACATCTCCCACCAGGACGTGGCCATTTTTATCGAAGGACCGGAATGGTATCTCCAAATCAACCGGTCGTGCCGGCACCTCACCGCGGAGGGAAGTTGCGGGATATACGAGACGCGCCCGCAAATTTGCCGTGAATACGGCTGGGACCCGACCGGAAAAAAGGAGTGCCACGGCGCGGATGTCGCGAATGATCACGACTATTTTTTCACCAACCTGGCGGAGCTGGAAGCCTACCTGAAGGCGAAGGGAATACGCTGGGCCAGCCAGGCGGCGGGCCGGTCCTCTCCGCGGCGGTCCAGGGCAAAAAGCCGGAAAAACTCCCAATGAAAATCGTCCTTACGTTCGCGCGCGTTAGCCTGTCCGGGGAAGCGGCCGGCTCATGAACGAACAGGTGACCTTTATCTCCTCCCAATCCCAGTGGGATCGCGTCGCGGCCGAACTGGCCGCGGAACCGCTGCTGGCTCTGGATTTGGAAAGCAACGGCTATCACCGCTACCCTGACCGGATTTGCCTGATCCAGATCGGACTGCCGAAAGCGGTTTACCTGGTCGATCCGCTCTCCGTGGGCAATCTTGAGGCCCTGGCCGCGCTGCTCGTCCGGCCGGACTGCCAAAAAATATTTCACGCTTCTGAGAACGACTTGCGATCCCTGCACCGGGACTATGGATTCCCGGTGATTAACCTTTTTGACACCGCCCTGGCCGCGCATTTTTCCGGTCATAACCGCCTGGGCCTGGCCACCGTGCTCAAGGAAATACTGGATGTGGAACTGCCCAAGAGCAAATCCCTGCAGCGTCAGGATTGGACCCTCCGCCCCCTGCCCGAAACTTCGCTGCAATACGCGGCCAACGACGTTTCGCATCTTTTCAAGCTTCGGGAGCGGCTGTTGGAACGGCTGAACGAAATGGGCCGGGCGGAATGGGTCAGCGAGGAGAACCAACGCCTGGAGCAAATCCGCTCCTCGCCGGCTGTTCCGGCCGCGGAATTGTTCTGGGCCGTAAAGGGCAGCCACACGCTGAATGACAAACAGCGGCCCGTACTGAAAGAGGCGGTGATCTTCCGGGACCGCCTGTGCCGGAAAATCGACCGGGTGCCGTTCCGGGTCATATCGGACGAGACCCTGCTCATACTGGCATCGCAGCCTGCCTCCACGCCACTGGAAAAAACCAAGGGCTTGTCCCTGATTCGCCAGATCGGGAAATTGCCGCTCCTGGCCGCTGCGCTGCAAAAAGGAAGGCAATCCGCCGGCGTTCCCATGCGCAAAACCGGCGGCAAACCGGCACCGAAAAAACAGCCGGATTATTTTTCCAACCTGGCGGTCCTGAAAGCCTGGCGGCTGTCCGAGGGCAAGCGTTTAAGCCTGGACCCCGCGTTGGTCTGGCCCTTGCCCAGCCTAGAGCGCATGGCGCGTTCTTTGTCCCCGGACGTGGACGGACCGGAGGTCCGGCGCTGGCAGGCGCGCGAATTCTCGCCCGCGCTGGAGCATGTGCTAAAACAGCTAAAACAAAAAAAGAGATAAATAAAATGAAAACTGAAGATCATCACGCTAAGCCGCAAAGGCGCAAAGAAAGGCCGGGAAAAAAGGGTAAATACCTTAAAATGTTTTTTTATTTTCTTGGCGTCTTAGCGGCTTTGCGTGAAAATATTCTTTGCGTGCATAGTGGTTCATTCACCGGATAGGAGCGTGAGAGTCATGACCAGATCAATGATCGCTTTAATTTTGTGCCTGGGACTGGCATCCTCCGGGCTGACCGCGCCGGCCGGGCAGGAAACACCGGGCGCGGAAAAAGATATTGCCCGGCAAAAACACACGGACGCCTGGTCTGACGCCAAGCTGGCGGATTTTCTGGCCGACGGGAACCGTCCGGAAGCCGTCATGATCAAGCGACTGGTCGTGCGGCAGAAAAACAAGCTGTTGCCCCTGTATGTCCAGACCGGCGAGGAGGAACGTCGCCGAAATTTGCGTGAGCGGCCGATTCTCGCGTTGGCCGAGGTCCGGGGCCCGTTCGCGCGTCACATCCGCTTGGTGGCCCGGGTGGACCGCGCCCAGGGCCTGGCGATCGACCTGGACTTGGAGCACGTGGTCCGGTCGGCGTTCTCGTCTTCCGGCATCCGGCGCCAGCCCCTGCCCACGCTCTACGTCTACCTGCGCCCCGGCGAAGACGAGGAGATCGTTTTGCCCGGAGAGGACGGGCGCTTCGCCTTTGAGATCCCCGGGAAACAGCGCTGCGGCGAGGCGCGGTTCCAATTCCGTTCCGGGGACGAGCGCCATGAAGTCACCCTGGTGTTTTTAAACCGCAAACGTCCGGTTACCCTGAAAAAACCAGCATCTGAATAATCCGGCAGGATTGCCAAATGGACCA